>JBGSKE010000524.1:0-6573 GCA_041741355.1 Negativicutes bacterium
AAATAGCGTCAGGTAATACAACGCTGCCATCCAGACTCCGCCGCCAACAGTCAATAGCGTGTTCAACGGCCCGGGCAAATAGCCGTTGATAATCCGCTCCCAAACATAGGCAAAGGCAACCAGTACGAACAATACGGAATAAAAACGGCCACCGGGAAAGGCAGGCAAGGAATGAAAAGCCTGCCAACCCCGGAGACCTACATAGAAATTCACCAATGAATATACGCTGAAGAATACGGTGAGAAAAACCAGAAACTGTGCGTTCATGGCTATCATTGTACCACAGGAACGCAGTCGTCGGCTACTTGCTGCTGGTGGCTGCCTCCGCTCCGGCTACGTTTGCCTGGGCGGCAGCCAGGCGGGCTACCGGCACTCGGAACGGCGAGCAACTGACAAAGTCGAGGCCGATTTGGTGGCAAAACTCAATCGAATGCGGTTCGCCGCCATGTTCGCCTCAAATGCCGATCAACAGATCCGGTTTGGCCGTCCGACCGGCTTCCACCGTCATCCGCATCAATTGGCCCACGCCGCGACGATCGAGAATGATGAACGGATTGTCTTTGAGAATTCTTTTTTCCAGATAGGCATCCATAAACTTGCCTTCGGCATCATCGCGGCTAAAGCCGAATGTCGTCTGAGTCAGGTCGTTGGTGCCAAAACTGAAGAAATCGGAGATTTCGGCCAGTTCGCCAGCCAACAGGGCTGCTCGTGGCATTTCGATCATCGAGCCAACCGAATATTCAAAATGGATATTTTCTTTGATCATCAGCTCTTTGGCCATCGCGTCAATCCGGGTTTTGAAGAAATCCATCTCATGGAAATCAATCGTCAGGGGAATCTCGATTTCCGGCAACACCTTGACCCCCTCGCGGGTCAGGCGGGCGGCGGCATTGAGGATCGCCCGGGCCTGCATGTCATAGACATCAGGATGCGTGATCCCCAAACGGCAGCCACGATGGCCCAGCATCGGGTTGAATTCATGCATTTCGCGGATCTTGGCCAGCAGAATTTCCTGCTCAGCCAACCGCTGCGGGTCTTTACCGGTAATCCTCAGTTCGACCACATCCACCAGCACCGACTCATAATTCGGCAGGAACTCGTGCAGCGGCGGATCAAGCAGCCGGATCGTGACCGGGAATCCGTGCATCGCCTTGAGGATACCATAGAAGTCATCTTCCTGCATCTTTTGGATATGCGACAGCGGTTCTTCGCGCTGGGCCGGCGTTTCGGCCAGAATCATCCGCTGGACATGCGGCAGCCTGTCAGCACCCATAAACATATGCTCCGTCCGGGTCAGGCCAATTCCCTGGGCGCCAAATTCGCGGGCCCGGGTTGCGTCTTCCGGCGTATCGGCGTTAGCACGCACTTTCATCCGTGACAGACTATCAGCCCATTTGAGAATTTGGTCGTACTCTGGGGAGAACAGGGCATCAATTACCGGTACCGAGCCCAAGATAACCCGACCGGTTGTACCGTCGATCGACAACATATCGCCGGCATTGATGACATGTCCGGCAACGGTTGCCGTCTGTTTTTCATAATCGATTCGCAACGCATCGCAGCCGCATACGCAGGGTTTACCCATGCCGCGGGCCACAACTGCGGCGTGGCTGGTCATCCCGCCCCGACTGGTCAGAATTCCCTGGGCCGCCACCATACCGTGGATGTCTTCCGGCGTCGTTTCCATCCGCACCAGCAGGGTCTTTACGCCTTCAGCCGCCTTTTTCGCCGCTGTATTCGCATCAAACACCACCGCACCGGAAGCTGCGCCCGGCGAAGCCGGCAAGCCCTTGGCAATAACATCCAATTTTGCGGACGGATCAATCCGGCGGTGCATCAGTTGTTCGATATGAGCCGGTTCAACCTTCATGATCGCTTCGGCCGGCGTCAGGATGTTTTCCTGCACCAGGTCATAGGCGACCTGCACGGCAGCCTGACCGGTCCGTTTGCCGTTTCGGGTCTGCAACATATAGAGGCGACCGCGTTCGATGGTGAATTCGATATCCTGCATATCTTTATAATGATGCTCCAATGTATCAGCGGCTTTAACAAACTGCTTGTACATCTCCGGCATCTGGTCTTTGAGTTCCGAGATCGGCCGGGGCGTGCGGATGCCGGCTACTACGTCCTCACCCTGGGCATTGGTCAGGAATTCGCCATACAACGCTTTCTCGCCGGTCGACGGGTTGCGGGTAAACGCCACGCCGGTGCCGCAATCATCGCCCATGTTGCCAAACACCATTGCCTGAACATTGACTGCGGTGCCCAAATCGTGCGAAATGCGATTCAAATTGCGATAGACAATCGCCCGTTCATTGTTCCAAGAACGGAATACCGCTTCCACTGACATGAACAGTTGTTCCATCGGCTCTTGCGGAAATGGTCGGCCCGAACGATCAACTACCAGTTTTTTGTAAGCGGTGACCAAATCGCTCAGCGCCTCGGCTGACAACTCCTGATCATATTTTACGCCTTGCTGTTCTTTGCATTTGGTTAACAGTTCTTCAAAATCATGCTTGTGAATCTCGAGCACTACATCGCCGAACATTTGGATAAACCGGCGATAGGCGTCAAATGCGAATCGGCGGTTGGCCGTGGCTGTTGCCATTCCTTCTACTGTGACATCGTTCAGACCAAGATTGAGAATCGTATCCATCATGCCCGGCATCGAAAAAATCGCGCCGGAACGAACCGAAAGCAATAGCGGGTTTGTCGCATCGCCAAATTTTTTATCGGTTTTTTGCTCTATTGCCGCCAAACCAGCTTTCATCTGCTCCGTTAATCCGGCGGGGAACTGATTGCCGACTTTGTAATACTGGCGACAAACTTCTGTGGTAATCGTCATGCCCGGCGGCACCGGCAACCCAATGCGGGTCATCTCCGCCAGTCCCGATCCTTTTCCGCCCAACAATGATTTCATGTTGGCCCGGCCTTCTTCAAACAGGTATACCATTTTCCCCTGATTTTCCGCTTTGTCCATTCATTTTTCCCCCTGTAATCATATTGGTTGCGGAACCGTCCGTAATACGCGTCAGACAAATTTCACAGCATTGTCTTATCTATTCCGATTTGTCTGTTTTTTCCGCTATATTTTGATTGATTCGACTTCATCGCCAAAAAACCTGCCACAAACCAAAAAATCAGGGAATTTATTTCGTCGCCTGTTTGGCCTGCACAGATAAAAGCATGTCGCGAATTACCGGGTCCCAGAACGGTCGTTCTCCGTCGAAACCGCCCAATACGGCAACAGTCAGTTGATTGTCGACACTGAGTACATAAACGCGGCCAAAAAAAGCAAACGGCATCCCATCCACCGTCACCAGAACGCGGCCTCCCGCAGTCCAAGCTTTATCGCCATTTTGCATCGGCAGCGGTTGCAATGCCAACATCTCCAACAATTTGACGCTAACTTTATTTTTCGGATCGGTATACTGCGCTTTTTCGATATTGGCATCAACCCAGGCTTTCAATTCGGCCAATTTTTCTGTTTGCGATGCATCCAGATCCTTAGTGAAAAAATCAATGTTCGGCGGCAGTTTTTCGCCGTCGCGGGCCGCCAGCAACCAGGCCATGTGAATGGCTTCGCCGTCATCCATGGTCAAATGATAAAAAGCGACATCCGATTTGGCAAAACGACGCATCGCCGCAGCTTCGTCGGCTGGCAAAGCATCTTTCAACAGGGTCGGCGTTCCTTCCGGAATCAACTCTGGTTTTGTCGCAGTCGTCACGGTCGGCTTAGTCGCTTTTTTCGGATCATTCAGTTTCTTTTTTTCCTGTTCGATTAGGGTGCGGAAATCTTTTACTTCGACAGCGGCAAATCCATCCGGAGCTTTCATTGTGCCAATAAAGGGAATGTCCCATTCCGGCACTGACCATACAAATGCCGCATTGGCCTGGGGCACGAAGGCCAGACTCACAAGTAACGCAACAAACAGAACCCGGGTAATTTTTTTCATTGTCGCAACCTCCCGTTTTTTTAGTAATAGCACTGAACACGAACGAGTTTGGTCCGTCACTGAGGCTGCCAGACGTTGACCGATGTCAACACTTCAATAAAACGTCGCCCGCTGCGCAGCGGCAAATCAAGATCGCCTACCACGATCTGCATGACGCCGATCCGCGGCAGACTGCCGTCGGCCCGCGGGCGCGAGGCATCACCATAGCTGCCGAGACTGTGGATCGCATAGTGCTTGCCGCCATGGGTCCCCAGATACATCATCACATGGTTGCGCATGTGCAGAGTGGCGCCGGGGTCTGCCCGGTCCAGCAGTGCATAACGGGTCGCTGCATCGGCAATCCCTCTGAACTGGATCCGCCGGCCGGGGACCGCTTCTTGCTGGTCGGCGTTACGCGGCGACAGAATGCCGAACACATTATATATATCCATGATAAATGAAGAACAGTCCCGGCCTTCGTCCAGGCCGCCCCAGCCATAATTCTCGCCCAGCATTTTGAAAGCTTGCCGGAGAATATTAGCACGGGTGTATGGCAAATAACCGACAGAAACATCCGCTTTGCCATGAATCCAGGCTTTTTGCCAGACCACAGCGCCATGATCACTTCGCTGGGGAAGCTCAACCTGGTAGCCGTCTTTTTCCCTGCCGATAAAGGGTAGCTTGGCCCCCATGCCGGCCCGCCAGTCGGCGACCGGTTTGCCCATCACCGCATCCCGCGGCGCTACTTTTGTCCCGGTGATCACCACGAAAGCTTTGGCGCGACGCAGCTGCCATTCCTGCCGGGACGGCGCCAACGCCACATCGCCAGCCTTCAGCCAGCCGCGATAATTTACCAGCTGCACATACAGCCATTGAGCGTCGCTACTGCGGTGCAACACCGCTAGCGGCTCGGCTATATTGACCGCCGTTTCCTGAAACAGGTCGAAATCATCCGATTCATCGTCTTCACTAGCGGCCTCGTCAGTCGGAAATGTTCGCAGATCACTGCGACGCACCGTGAAGCCCCAGGCAACCGAATTGGTCTCGCGGATCGATTGCAGATTCAGATTCTGCTCCAATCGGTCATAAAATCCATTCGTCAACAGTGTTCCGTCCGAGTAGCGCTCCTGGCCGCGCGGCAGTCGGTCGACTGCCAGCCATTGTCGCAGACTTGCCCGGCCTACCGTATCAGGAAAGGCGTCCAGATCAACAACCGCCTGCGGCAGCGCCGCAAAAATCGCCCGGTTAAATGCTGCAATCCCAGCTGGATCAAGAATCAACTGGCGCGCTGTCGGTAGTTTGGACGCCCAAAAATCGGCCTTTAACATCGCATCCGTTACACCAGGCAATCGTCCATCACCAACCGGAGCAGCGTGCCCAACCGGCAGCAGCGAAAACATCACTAATCCAACCAGACTGGTTGTGATTACGAGCCATTTCATTTCCATCTGTTTATTCTCCCTGATAACCAAGAATGATTTGCGGCTTTTGGCCAGGATCCAGCCAAGCTACGATCCGTTCGAGATCGTCTTCCGCCATGGCGACACAGCCGGCGGTAGGTTGCCCCGGCCCTTTCCAGATATGCAAAAAAATCGCGCTGCCCCTGCCGGCAACAACAGGATCCGTATTATAGTCCACTACCACGCCGAGCCGATACAGATGGTCATCGCGCCGCATTTTTTCGTGCGACTCTTTGGTCGGAATCCCCTGTACCCATTGGTTGTAACGCGGCGACGACGGATCATCGATCCAGACGTCTTCAGTCGTGGCCTGCCGATAAGGCATCCGGCTATCTACCGATGCAGCGTAGCCAAATACCAGCTTCAGCGGAAAAACACCGCGCGGTGTCATCCCGTCGCCTTCGCGTTTTTTGTCAAAACCGGCTATCCCCGCCCGACCAAGATTAGCGGCGATCGGGCCTAACACCGTCCGCCAGCCTTGCGGCGTCTGTTGCAACGCCCACAACACCGTCTCGACCGAACCGGGGCGCGGCTGGGCAACAACCAAAACTTGGCCGGATCCGGTTGGCGCCAGCCGGGGATCGATGTTGGATGCCGCATAATCGCGCCAGTCCGGCGCATCAAAATGCCACCATTCCGTGGTCACTGGTGAAAAGCCCACCTGCCGCATCACCGCCTGCAAAGTTTGCCGGTTGCGCAACGCCTCCGGCGTTGCCGCCATAAAATCAAGATGGGAGCGCTCGGAAAACTCGTCAAACGCAGACGGCATCGATAGCTCCCGCCCTGTCGCGTCAACCAGCCCGACATCCACTGACGCTCCCCGGTTGTGCCGCGATCCACCGGTTGCCGGGTTAGCCACATAATTTGCATCAGGAAACACAGCCCACATTTTTTGCTGTACTGACAGCGGACGATAACAATCGAACACTTTCAGGCCCAAGCCCTGAGACCTGAGCCGCCGCTGCGCCTGAAGCAACCGGTAGGCAACCGGTTCGCGCAATACACAGCGATCAGACGGATACAAAATCTGACCGGTAAAATTATCGGCTGTCGCATAACGCATGTCTTTGATGATCGAAGGGTCCAACAATTGAACATCCACCAACCCCAGATCCGCTGCCGGTGAAGCAGCTACCATCCCTACACTAAACAAACAAATCAGCAGCATGCTGATCAAC
>JBGSKE010000525.1:0-10077 GCA_041741355.1 Negativicutes bacterium
CCGCTCTGTCAAACTATTCTTCTACTACAATAATACGGATTCGATTCTGTAAACCCTGCTTTTTGCCGATAAATTCTTTTTGCTTTATGCGAACAATCTGCCATAATAGTACTAGGATCATATAGAAAAAAGAAGGGGTCGACATGAATAAACGAATCAAGTTCAGTCTGATTGCACTAGTCGCCCTGGTTTTGCTTGCCATCGGCGGTTGGCAGCTGTTTGGCGCTTCATTAACCGAAACAGTGAAACAAAAGCTCATTCAAACGGCGTCGAATTCACTCAACGGGTCCCTGTCGGTCGGCGCAGTCGATTTTTCTACCGGCGGTTCGCTGACTGCCAAACAGGTTGAGTTAAAAGATAAATCCGGCGCGCTTGTCGCATCGGTGCAATCGCTATCCATCAGCTTTGACCTGTCCGACCTGCTGGGACGGCGCTTTGATATCGAGAGAGTGCGCACGGTCAACATGGATGGCTTAATTCTCAATCTGGACCAAAATAAGCAAAAACAATGGAACGCAACCACTGTTTTGAAAAGCGCCGGCTCACCGTCGGCAACGCCCGACGGAACCTTTCGCGGTAAAATTTCCGCCAGCAACGCGACAATCACCGTCGCAACTACCGATAGTCGGTATGTTTTCAAAAACGTAGCCGCCACGCTCGATTTCGCCAAATATCCGGACATCGCCATGGATCTAAAAACACAAGACGGCGCGTCGATCCTCGCGGTCAAAGGGTCCTGGAACTTTAGCGGCGGCGGCAATCTTGCCGTTAGCGCCGAAGGAATTGAACCTTCGGCTTTTGCTACTTCCGTCCGACTGAAGGGCGCGACGTCCTTCCAGGCGACTATTACCGGCACTACCGCCAATCCGGTCGCCAAAGGCTCTTTCAAGCTACCGGCGGGATCGCTGGCTGATATGGCAGTCAGCAATGCCAGCGGCGATTTCAACTACACCAACAGTACGCTGTCGCTCGCCAACACCAAGCTCAATGCCTTCGGCGGCAGCATTCAGACTAGCGGGCCGCTACATCCCGACACGCTCCGTTATGTCCAAAACGTAGCCGGGCAAAACCTGGACAGCTCCCAACTCTCTGACAAGGACATCCACGGTCGCTTGAACTTTTCGGCTGTGGTTCAGGGACAGGGTCCCTGGGAAAACGCCAACGCGGACGGAACTTTTGATATGGGCGCTGGATCGGTTTCCGGCATTTCCTTTGATGCATTATCAGGCAACTTTGCCAAGCGCGGCGCCAATACCCGTTACTTCAACATAACGGCCAAAATTGCCGGACAGTCGATTTATATCGGCGATGCCGAAAGTCTGAGCAACTTGAAACTGCTGTTTAAAAACCCGCTGCTGCCAGGTCTGCCAGGCACTCCCGCTGTGCCAGGAACACCTAGCGTGCCGTTTGCTCCCGCTATCCCGAAGCTGCCTGCCTTGCCCAGGCTGTTCTAACCCGACTAACTTTCCAGTTTGAATTGCTTCAGCTTGCGGTACAAGCGCATCTTGGGGATTTGCAGCCAGGCTGCAGCCTGGGTTTTACAGCCGCCGCATTGTTCCAGCGCCTGCCGTATACTATCGGCCTCCACTTGCGCCAGCAAGGCCCGGAGGCCTTTACTTTTGTCGACTGCCACACTGGCGCTGCCCAAATTGCGCCGAATATAGGCGGGAATATCTTCGAGCCGCGACACGCGCCCCTCCGCTTCCAGTGCGATTTTTTCCACCACGTTGCGCAATTCCCGGATGTTGCCGGGCCAGGAATAGCGCGCCAGTGCAGCCAGACAATCCTGCGACACCGTAGCGTAGCAACCGTTTTCCTGGTAGATCTGACCGAGAAAATGATAGACCAGATTGGGTATGTCTTCCCGCCGTTCACGCAGCGGGCCGATTTTCAGGCTGAGCACATTCAAGCGATAAAATAGGTCGCGCCGAAACCCGCCGGTCTGCACCAGCGATTCCAGATCCGCGTTGGTGGCCGATAGCACCCGCACATTCACGCGGATGATTTCTTTGCCGCCTACCCGCTCAAATTCTCTTTCCTGCAACACGCGCAACAACTTCGCCTGCATAGCATAAGGCATATCGCCAATTTCATCAAGGAACAGCGTGCCGCCTTCGGCCAGTTCAAATTTTCCGGCTTGGCCGCCTTTTTTGGCGCCGGTGAACGAGCCTTCCACATAGCCAAACAATTCCGATTCCAACAGCGTTTCCGGAATCGCTGCGCAGTTTAAGCGCACAAACGGCGCATCCTTGCGCGGGCTCTCCAGATGAATCGCATGAGCGAACAGTTCCTTGCCGACACCGCTTTCGCCAATAATCAGCACATTCGAATTGGAGCGGGCGATACGGCGGACCTGCTCCTTGCAGGCTCGGGTATCATCACTGTCGCCCAGAATGTCATGCAAGCCGTATTTCGCCTGATAGGGCGATTTTTCTTTTTCATAATGCGCCAATTTGTTGAGTAACAGCCGGTTGCGTTCCGCCAACAGATACACATCCTGCACGTCACCAAATAAAATGATGCCCAAGGCGCCGATCAACTTTCCGTTATCAATGACCGGAATCCGGTGCACGATCGCCTCCCGCCCGTCGGCGAAGCGATGTCGTTGCCCAAATTCGGCCTTGCGCGTCTGCAACACAATCGGCAGCCTCGACGTTGGCTCAATTTCGCAGATGTGCTTACCTTCAACATCATGGGTAAACTTAAAGTAATCCAACATTGCTTTGTTCAGACGGATTACTTTGCCATTTTCGTCAACAAAGTTTATACCAATCGGCATATGATCAAAGATGCGAAATACATTTTCGACAAATTTTTCTTCTAACACTGCCGGCCGTTCTTCGCTCATCCCCAGCGCACCGCCCTTCTATTTTCAACGTCTATCCTAATTCGCCATGCGATAAGGTTACGCCTGCCATGCTTACTAAATAACAAGAAGGGCCCGACTTGCGCCTGGGCCCCTCGCAGCATTGAGTTCCTATGCTTTCGCCGGTTGAAAAAACAATTTGTCTCGGTCGGCAGACTCTGCCGCACCGCCATGCTTAGCAAGCGCAGTCATGACTCGCTCCATATTGACCGCATAGCGTTTCATAATTTCCACGCCTTCAGCGTCGGTTTCTGCGTCAAATGCGCCGCGCGCTCCGGCAACGCCGACGTTCCAGTACATCGACCCTGGCACAACAATATCATTGATAAAGAACCACAGCAATAGCTCGGCCGAGGCAAAGGCCTGCCCGGTCCGCCGCGCCACCGTCACCGGCCCGCCGACTTTGCCTGACAAGGGCTGCCCGGCCGCACGGCCAGAGAAGGTCGCCCGTTCCAGCAGCGCCGACATCAGTGCAGTCGGCCTTGCCACATATACCGGCGACCCGATCAAAATCCCATCGGCAGCCTGCATTTTGGCAAACACTTCCGCAAAATCATCCTCGATGGTACAGTGTCCGGCTGACAAGCATTGGTAGCAACCTCTGCAAGGTTGAATCGTTTTCCCCTTCAGCGAGACGAACTCGGTTTCCACACCTTTTTGCGCCAGTTCATCCAGCACAGTACGCATAAAGAATTCCGTGTTGCCATTTTCCCGCTGGGAGCCGCAAATTGCAATCGTCTTCATGGGCCACCTCATTTCTTGTTAATGATAACGCGGCCACTCACCGCGTTATCATTAACCGATATCTTTATTTTTTCGTCACTTGAAGCGAAAATCCTGCGTTATGAATTTTCCGACGCTGGAGTCGGTCCGACCGCTTTCTTGTTTTTCGGCTGCGGCAAAACACTGCGCTCTTGTTTGGAAGTCATCAACGAAACCACGATCATTACGACTATGGACACCAAGAATGCGATTGCGCCGGTATCCAGTTTGGGCGCAATCATTTTCGCAGTCTTCATGAAGTAAAGAACCAAGGCGAGCCCGCCGCCGATGAACATGCTGGCCAGAGCGCCCTGCCAGTTGGCCCGACGCCAGCGAACGCCAGCCACCAGCGCTGGGCCCAGACTAGCCGACAAGAAACCAAATGCGGCATTGCCCAGCCAGGCGATCAAGTCTGGCGGTTTGATTGCCAAAAGAACGGTAAGCAGGCAAATCGCAATCGCAGCGAAGCGAGAATACCACAAGCCTTGCGACTCGGTCAGTTTTTTGCCCATTCCCTGTTCGAGAATGTCACGCGTCACCGTGGAGGCTGCCACCACAATAAACGTGGAAACAGTAGACATGATCGCAGCAACCGCAGCCGCCAGGACTAAGCCGGCCATCGTCGGATTCATGAATGTGACGATATACTGCGATACTGCCAGGTCCGGGTTGGTTAGCGCAGGAACTTTGCCTTGCAGCACCGCCGCCCGGTAAATCATGCCCGAGAACAGGAAGAACGTAATCACGAAATAGCAACTAGCGGCAATCGCCGGCGCCCAGCGCAACATGTCCACTTTACGTATGGTGTAGAAACGGGTGGTGAATTGCGGTTGTCCGACCGTGCCTACTGCGTACAGCAGGAAGAAGGAAATGAACGTCCAGAAGGACAGTCCATAAGTGTCGGAAAACGGCAGCAACAATTCAGGGCGGGCTTTGCCCAGAGTAATATTCATCTGGGTAAAGCCGCCGACATGGTCAAAGCCGAACAGGATGACAAGAATCCCGCCGAACATCATCACGACCATTTGGAATGCGTCATTGTAAATGTTGCCGGTTTGTCCGCCAAAGGTGCAGTAGCCACCGACAATGACCACTCCGACCAACAGACCCACTATGTAAGTCGAACCCAGCAAGGTCTGGAACATGATGCCCATGGCAGCCCACTGCGAGACCATATAGGCAAAAATACCGATCAGAATGATCGTGGAGCAGAGGGTGCGAATGTGTTTGTTCTCATACAATGTCTGAAACAGGTCCGGCACCGTCAACGCGCCATGCTTTTCACTCAGATAACGCATCGGTTTGGCCAGTAAGCCAAAGACCACTACATAAGCCAGAATGGCGTTCATCGCCGGTAAGCTGAGCAGTGGTTGATAGCCCAGATTATAGCAGAGGCCAGGCAGGCCGACAAAGAAGAAGCCGCTGGCGATGGTAGCGCAAGTGGAGAAGGCGACAAGAATCGGGCCCATCTGCCTGCCGGCAACAATGAAGTCCGTCATGTTTTTTTGCGTTCTGGAGGCCATATAACCTAGCCCCAGCACCCCCGCAAAATAGGCAATAAAAATACCGATAATTACAGGATGTCCCATTCGTCTTCCCGCCCTTCTTTATATAAGAATCCATAGAGAAAACTGAGCAGCAACCACAACGGCCAAATAACGAACAACATGACAAATGAAATCGTAGGCAAACCAAACATGTCAAAGTCTCCCATAGCCAATCCTCCTTCTTTTTTTGTGACTTAACAAAGTTGCATCTTCTTCGCTTCTTCCAGCAGCATATCGCGGAATTTGGGATGCGCCACTGCAGTAAGGCGCTGGACCCGTTCGATCAGGTTTGTGCCGCGCAGGCTGGCTATCCCGTACTCGGTCACAACATAGTCGACATCGTTGCGCGAAAGGGTAACGGCGGCTCCGGGGCTGAGCACCGGCACAATCGACGAGAGCGAATCCTCTTTCACTGTTGAATACAGGGCCATAATCGACTTGCCACCCTTGGACTTTTGCGCTCCGGATGCGGTATCAGCCGCGCCGCCGCTGCCGCTGTATTGACGGAACCCGATCGCTTCCGAGCAGCACTGACCAAATAGATCAACCTGCAAAGTGGTGTTAATTGAAACCATTTTATGATTTTGTCCGACCACATACGGATCATTGACGACCGAACCGCGTTGCATTTCAATCATCGGGTTTTCATGGATAAAGTCGTACAGTTTTTTGGAACCGAACGCGAATGTAGCAACAATCTTATCTTTCCAGATGGTCTTTTCCCGACCGGTAATTGCGCCGGCTTCCACCAAATCGACGATCGCATCGGACAGCATTTCGGTATGGACCCCCAGGTCCCGTTTATCGGCGAGGAACAGTGCGGCAGCGTTGGGAATTCCGCCGATTCCCAACTGAATCGTCGAGCCATCCTCGACGAGTTCGGCGATGTACTGCCCGATTAATTTGTCTTTGTCGGTCGGCACAACGGATGGCAGCGCCGGAACCGGTCGATGATTCTCCACGATCACATCCACGTCGCGGATGTGAATCAACGTGTCGCCTTGCGTTCGCGGCAAGTTTTCATTGACTTCGATCACCACTAGGTCTGCATTTTCAATCGCGTCTTTTTCCACCATGATGCCCAGCGATAAATTCAGGCAACCATTTTTGTCCATTGGCGCCGCAGTGCCGAAAAAGATCCGCGGGTTTTTCACATCGATCCGTTTTGCCATGCAATTATGCAAATGGGTTGGATTGTAGGCTACCGTTCCCTGACCGATTACTTTGCGGCAACCACCGCCGTAATACCAGGCGTTGAGCATGAAGTGCCCCTTCATTTCGGGCTTCATGTAATAATCATATTCACCAAGAGGCAAGACCATAACGACCGACACATCTTCCACCTGGTCTTTCACGGTATGCAATTTGCTCAGCAAGCCCGGTGGTTCCGACGCCGCTACCGCGACAACGATTTCATCATGGCTATGAATTTTGCGGACAGCTTCTTCCGCCGTCATCAATTTGCGTTTATATAGCTCCGCAAACGACATTTTGCACTCCTCCTTCCGCCTCTTTATTGTCGGCGTCCCCAACGAATCGCCGTTGCTGAAAAAGCATAGCCGGTTCCGGCGCCGAGAAATATAACAATCGAACCTTCTTTGACCTTTTCGCTACGCAGTCCCATTTCCAGGCCGATCAATTGGTCGCCATGGCCGCAGTGCCCATAATCATAAAGATAGGCTCCCTGTTCCTCCGTCAGGCCGAGATCGGTCAAAATCGCCTTGTGCGCTTTGGGGTTGATATGCACCGGGCAGACCCAGGCAACATCCTGTTCAGTCAGGTCGCTGCGCTTGAGCGCGCCGCGCACCGCGCCGGTGAATGCCTGCAGCGAGGTCGATCCTAGTCGCTGTTTCATTCCTTCGGGATCGGTGACGTTGATCCGCCAGCCTTCGTTCTCTACGTCTTCGGTTGTCAACGGATTCTTGGTCCCGCCTTTGACGGACATTACATCGTTGCACATTGAACTTTCGGTGATGATATGAGATTCCAGCACTTCATTCTCCAGCCAATCCCGTTTCAACAGCATCGCTAGGCCGCTTGGCGCCATGTCGAACATAAACGATTGTTCGGGCCGACGGTAGTCGATCAAATAGCAGTTGGTGTTACCACCGGCGATTAATACAGTTTTAATTTCCGGGTTGGCAAACATCAAATCTTTTGCCAGTTTCAATGACAACGGAGTTCCGGCGCAACGCAAAGCACTGTCAAACGCCCAGGCGTTTTTGGCGCCGATCGCTTCCTGCACCGCAATCGAAGCCGTCCAGCAAACATATTCTTTGTAGTCTTCGCCTGCCCAGATAATCAGATCGATATCCAGCGGATCAACGCCGGTCTTCGCCATGCACTGTTTAGTCGCCTTGATCCCCATCGCAACACTATGATCTTCTGGTCCACCCAGCGGTTTTTGGCAAAAGCCCATTTTTTCCTTGATGATGTTTACCGGGATATTGATTTGCGGCGATAGTTCCTCGGCAGTGATATAGTTTTCCGGCAAATAGAGTCCCCAACCAACCAAACCTACATGAAAATCCTTTTTTTCCATTTTAGCTCTCCTGTTCTTACTGATCACTTTTTATGAGTTGCGCAACTCATTGATTAAGCATCGCAAGAATCGTGCCAAAATTTTAATATATTAATAAAACAGGATCCGATCCAGCATTATCAAAGGGTTTCACCAACCGGTCAAGTAATGCGGCAGATCCTTTCGTGACCTGGCAGCAAGCACTTTTCGCAACAAAACGTTACGCCCCTTGTCGCGATCCTTGAATATTCAGGCTTCTTCAGGCGCGTCACAAATTGATACGCGTAACAATTTAGCGCGGTAACAAAATGAATAATACAGACGAAATCGCGCGCTAACACGATCTCGTCTGTATTTCCCGGGAAATATTTTTTGTTGTTCTTCTCGTCAACCGCTACTATTCCTTGCGTTTATAAGCCTCGGACGCATCCCAGCGCCACTGCCAGTTTTGTAAATAAAATTTTGCCAATTCCTTATTGCCGCGAATCACGAGAACATTTTCCGCATTGCGCTCTTCCGCGGCCTTGGTAAAGTTAAAGCTGCCGGTTATCACCGTTTCTTCATCCAGAATCATGATCTTGTTGTGGGCAATGGCAAAATCGTCGTCAATCCGCACCGGCACACCGGAATTCGCTAGGAAGGTTGCCGAAGTATATTTTTCTGTCTCTTGACTTTTATCGAGCACCACCCGAACTTGCACACCGCGCTTGGACGCTTCCAGAAGCGACTTGGCAATATCGGCGTTGGTAAAACTGTACGCCTGCACTTTGATCGTTTTTTGCGCCTGACCGATCGCCTTAATAATCATCGCCGCGCCGCCGCCTTTGGGGCTGAACGCAACTTCAATCGTTCCGGTCGCCTTTACCGTGTTCGGTTGCTTAATCGCAGCCGGCATCGGTGTTTTGGCAGCTTTGGCCTGCGAAATTGTAGGCGCTGTCTGTTTCTTATTGCTTCCCGTCTCTACGGGTGCGCCGCCACAACCCCACAGCGACAGAACAAGCGCCAGCAAAACGGCCAGGGCGAACTGTCGCGCCAAGAATTTTCTATTCACACGAATCCCCCTTATGGTTCAAACAAAATCATCGCGATGAGTTCCAATTTTTGCTGCCCGGTGTTTTCAATCGAGTGACTTTCGCCGCTGCCGGTATACACAACATCGCCCGGCCCAACTGCCGTCAGTACGCCGTTGTCGTTGACAACCCCTTCGCCTTTAAGAATATAGTACGTCTCGAAATCGCCTTTGTGAGTATGCACGCCAATGGAGGAACCGGGGAAAATCACCGAGTGCGATAACAGTCGTCCCTTGCCGCGAAATTCTTCCGGCGACAACAATGGTTTCATTGAAATTTCGCCATTCCCGCCAAATCGGTTCTGATAAATTACCGCTTGCAAAGACTCCGCTTTTTTTATCACGGCCATCCACCCTCCACCCTTATTTGATTTCGTTGCTAAACCAAGAAATCTCCCTTATTCAGAGGCTACCTATCGCTCAATAATCTCGGAAAAGTAAATCACCGTCACAATGTCGTCAGGCAGAATATGCTTTTGATATTTGCTCTGAAAATATTCCCGCAAATCTTCGACCGACTTGATATCCGGGCTCTGATGCCGCAAATCGTTCAATGTCAGTGCATGAAACTCCTTGGTATAAATCGTATCGATCATCGCCGGATAGAGTTTGCGTTTGGCGCCATACTTAGGGCCGACCGTCACCCAGACGACCGAGTTCTCCGGATATATTTCACGGATATCCCCCAGACGGACCGTACAGTCTTTTTTTCGCCCAATCAGCAGCTCTTCGTTTTGCGGCCATTGAAAATTCAGTGCAAACAACAGTGTCCCCTCCTGTCTTTTTGTTTCAGAGTCAACATTACCTCTCCTGATTACTCAAATTAATTCCACCTGCTCAGTCAAAATCCCTGCCCCGCTTCCACGCAGCACTATTTTAGTTCGCAAAACCCACCCTCATCGGTGGCAAATACATCCTGAATACAGGATAGTTGTTGTTTTGATATCAGAACATAAATCAAATCGCCAGGCAACAGGCGAGTACCACCACGCGGCGTGACTACTGAAGACTCATGAATCACCGCCACAATCAGCACATTGGCCGGCAAGGAAAGTTCACTGATTTTTCGATGCGCTGCGGCACTGTCTGCCAAAATTTCGACCTCGACAATTTCGCTATCGGTTTTTTCTAGTGCAACCAGCTCCACCGCATAGGCAGACTGCCGTCTCGCCAGTTCCACCAGTCCCAGTCGACGCGCGACCGGATTGATCGTCGCGCCTTGCATCAGCGCCGAAGTAAGAACGACAAAAAAGGTGGCGTTAAAAATCAGGTTGGCATGCGGCAGACCGGCAATCAACGGATACGTGGCAAG
>JBGSKE010000526.1:0-7091 GCA_041741355.1 Negativicutes bacterium
TTCTTCTTTTAATTCAAGCAGTTCCACCTGCACCAGCTGGTTTTCCACCAGATCAGCAGCCACATCAGCGATGAATACCCGCTGATAATTCGGCGTCAATCCCTCAGCAGTGCCATTAGAAACCCGCTCCAACAGGATTGACACAGTTTGGCCGAGCATCCGCTGCCGGAACGCCAGACTGCCCTGCTCGCTGACCTGCATCAGTTCCGCCACGCGGCGTTTCTTTTCCGCATCGCCGACCTGACCGGCAAAAGTTGCCGCCGGCGTGCCACTGCGCTTTGAATAGGGAAACACGTGAATTTTAGCAAACTGCATCGCGCGGGCAAATTCGACGGTGCGGGCAAAACTGTCGGTCGTTTCGCCGGGAAAGCCGACGATAATGTCAGTCGTCACCGCCAAATCCGGCACGCGACTACGCAACTGTGCAAGCAACGCCGCATAGTCGGCTGTCGTATATGGCCGCCGCATCGCCGACAAAATCGGATCATCGCCGGCCTGCAGCGGCAGATGCAGATGCGGGCACATCCGCGGGTCTTGCTCCATCAGACCGATCAAATCAGCTGAAATTTCCAGCGACTCGGTGGAACTGAGCCGTACCCGGGCAATTCGTGGTTCAGCTAGCACAGTGCGAACGGCGTCGACCAGGGTGTGCTGGCCTATTTCTCGTCCGTAAGTACCAAGATTAATGCCGGTAAGTACGATTTCACGATAGCCTGCCTCAGCCAGAAAGCGAGTTTCCGACGCAATGCTGGTTAGCGGCCGCGAACGCAAGTGGCCTCTGGCATAAGGAATAATACAATAAGAGCAGTAGTTGTCGCAGCCATCCTGAATTTTCATAAACGCCCGGGTGCGATCCGGCGAATCCTGAATCGGAATGTCCTCGAACTCGCGCATGCCCATGATGTCCGATACAACCTGAATCGGCTGTTTCTGCTCGCGAGCCTGTTCCACATAATCTACGATATGCAGCCGGTCCTGGGTGCCGATCACGACATCGACGCCGCTAATGGCTGCCGCTTCCGCCGGCGACAACTGGGCAAAGCAGCCGGTCACCGCCACGATGGCATCAGGATTGAGCCGACCGGCCCGCCGCACCATCTGCCGCGATTTCCGCTCACCCAGATGCGTCACCGAGCAAGTATTGATCACATAGATGTCCGCCTGTTCGGCAGCGTCAACCAGCGTATAGCCACGTTGCCGGAACAGACCGGCCATCGACTCCGTTTCGGTCTGATTGACTTTGCAGCCAAGCGTGATGAATGCGACAGTTGGCATCAGTTTCCTCCCAGATCGCCAGATTGATACATGATGGCGGCTAATGCGGCAAAACCTGCAGTTTCGGCCCGCAATACACGCGGTCCGAGGCCGGCGAGCAATGCGCCGCGTTCCTCGGCGCGGCGGACTTCGTCCTCCGACAGGCCGCCTTCCGGTCCGACGACAACAATCCAGTCCTTGCCGGAGTTCTGCGTCAAAACCCGGCGCAAGCCCTGTGTGCTTTCGCCCTCGTAGAGGATCAGCAGCTGCGTTTGCGGCGTGATCCGCTCAAATAATTGTTGCCATGTCAAAAAAGGACCCACGACCGGCACGATCCCCCGCCCCGATTGTTGAGCCGCTTCCTGCGAAATTTTTTGCCAGCGGCGCAGTTTCTCGGCCTGCTTGGCTGGTTCATAGCGGACAATACACTGGGCGGTCTGCAGCGGCAAGATACCCTGCACGCCCAGTTCCACCGCTTTTTGTACGATCAGGTCCATTTTATCGCCTTTGGGCAACGCCTGAGCCAGCCACACGGCAACCGGCGGTTCCGGTGAAGCGGTTAATTCAGTCAGTTTCAGTCTTACTGCTTCGGTTGAAATACTGACGATTTCCGCCTGACCGCACTGCCCGTCCGCGCCAGCCACTCCGAGCGAGTCGCCGACCGCCATTCGCAGCGACAGGCCAATATGGCGAGCCAGCTCACCGCTGACGGTCATGGTCTCGCTGAGCGGACCGTCGATAAAGATCCGCCGCATATCAGGCCTGACTGCGACAGGCGATTACAGCCGCCCAATCGCCGGCCTCATTGACTTTTGTCACATGCAATCCCTGCTGCAGCAGTGCGTCGGTCACGTCAGCCAGGCGGTCCTTAATAATACCGCTGGCCAGAAAACAGCCTTCGGCTTTCAAACGGGCCGGAATCGCCGGCGCTAGTTTCAGAATCAGGTCAGCCACCAGATTGGCGACAATAATATCGGCCTGTCCGGTCAGATCATCCATCAGATTTCCCTGCGAAACGGTTACCCTGTCGGCCACACCATTAGCCGCCACATTATGGCAAGCTGTCTCGGTCGCCATTTTGTCATACTCGACTGCCTGGACCGCCACGGCGCCCAGCTTGGCTGCCGCGATCGACAAAATCCCCGAGCCGGCGCCGACATCAAACACCGTCATGCCCGGCTGCACCAAAGTTTCCAGACTTTCCAGGCAGAGGATTGTGGTGCCGTGCGTGCCGGTGCCAAACGCCATCCCCGGGGCCAGATCGAGCACATTGTCATCGTTCTGCGGCTGTTAGTCCTCCCCGGACGGTTTTATAACAAACCGCCGACCGATTCGCGCCGTATGAAAATACTGTTTCCAGGATTCGGCCCACTCGGTTTCGCGGACCTCGCGCCAGTGGATCGTGCCGCGGCCTTTATCCAGCGAGTGGCCGGCCAGTTCGTCGATCCGCTGCGACAGGATGTGCAGTTTGCCCGGCAATTCCGTATCCGAAGGCAGATAGCCCACCACCGTCACATAATCGACTGCCGGTTCATCGGGAAAAATGCAGTCGGTCCAGTTGCCGGAGCGACGATAGGACTGGATCAGTTCCGGGTCCTCGATGACGACGCCGCCGGCGCCCAGTTCATGAAATACAGCCGCCACCGCCTCCGTGGCTTCCTGGGTCGTATGGATGCTGATTTCCGCCCATTTGTCCTGCATTTTGTCGCCTCCTCCGTCCTGCTTTTTAGCCGCCGAGCGCTTCCTTGACTTTTTTCACGAAACTCGGGCTTTCCGCCTTGATATTCTCGCCGCTTAGCTTGGCAAATTCGGTCAGTAGTTGCTTTTGTTTGTCCGAAAGCTTCTTGGGCGTAGCAACCGTCAGGCGTACCTTAAGATCGCCTTTGCCTTTGCCGCGCAGATGCGGCACGCCTTTTTCCTTGATCGTCAGCACGGTGCCGGTCTGGGTGCCGGCCGGAATTTCCAGTTTGGTCATCCCTTCGAGAGTTGGCGCTTCGACTTCGTCACCGAGCGCGGCCTGGGCAAAACTGATCGACAAGTCATAAATCAGATTGTCGCCATCACGGCCAAAGGTTTTATGCCGTTTGACGGACACATATACGTAAAGATCGCCCGGCGGGCCGCCGCGTGTACCGGCTTCGCCCCCCTGGGAAACGCGCAGTCGCAGTCCGTTGTCCGCCCCCGCCGGGATCGTGACCTGAATACGGCGGTTTTTGCGTACTTTGCCCCGGCCACGGCATTCGCCGCAGGGAGAGTGCACGATCTTGCCTTCGCCGCGACAACGGCTGCAGGTGGTCACGTTGACCATCCGGCCGAACGGCGTATTCTGCACGATCTGGGCCTGGCCGGAACCGCCGCATTGCGGACAGGTTTCCGGGTGAGTGCCGGCAGCTGCGCCGGTCCCCTGGCAAGCAGTACAATCTTCGGTACGGGGAATTTCGATTTCTTGGTTATAGCCGGTCGCGGCCTGTTCCAGTGTAATTTCCATGTCATAGCGCAGGTCGGCGCCGCGTTCCGGTCCCTGCCGGCGTTGTCCGCCACCACCAAAGCCGCCGCCGAAGAACATGTCAAAAATATCGTTGATCCCGCCGCCACCGAAGCCGGCCCCGCCACCAGACGCACCGTCAAAGGCGGCATGACCGAATTGATCGTACTTGGCCCTGTTCTCTTGGTTGGACAGGACCTCGTAGGCCTCGTTGATTTCTTTGAACTTCGCCTCGGCTGTCTTGGGATCGTCCCGGTTCACATCGGGATGATACTGCCGAGCCAGCTTGCGAAATGCTTTTTTAATTTCATCATCGGTCGCATTGCGGGCTATTCCCAGCAATTCATAGTAATCTTTTTTGTCCGCCACTTCTTCACCAACTCCAGAAAGGAAGCAGCACTGCACTACGCAGCACTGCTCCCTCGCTTATATTTTGCCTGACCGATTTCGTTTCGCCAGTTATTTTTTCTCGTCGTCCATCACTTTGTATTCGGCGTCCACGACTTTTTCGTCGGTCTTGCCGCCGGCAGCTCCGCTCGGGCCGGCTTGACCCGGCGCGCCTTCCTGCGGACCAGCCTGTTGGTAAACCGCGGAGGTCAGCTCGTACAGCGGCTTGGATAGCGCTTCCGTATCGGCTTTGATTTTTTCGCTGTCGGCGCCTTTCAGGCTTTCCTTCAACACGTCGATCGCCGCCTGGACTTTGTCGGCCAGCTCTTTGTCGGCTTTGCCTTCAAATTCCTTGAGGGTTTTCTCGGCCTGGTAGACCAAAGAATCGCCGTTGTTGCGGGTTTCCACTTCTTCGCGGCGTTTCTTGTCGTCGGCTGCGTTGGCTTCGGCTTCCTTGACCATCCGCTCCACTTCGTCCTTGGACAATCCGCCGCCCTGTGACGCTGAAGTGATGGTAATCTTCTGCTCTTTGCCGGTGCCGAGGTCTTTGGCGCTGACATGCACGATGCCGTTGGCATCAATGTCAAAGGTTACTTCGATTTTAGGCACGCCGCGCGGCGCCGGCGCAATACCGGACAGCTCGAAGCGACCGAGGGTTTTATTGTAGGCGGCCATTTCGCGCTCACCCTGCAATACATGCACGTCGACCGACGGTTGGTTGTCGGCGGCGGTGGAGAAAGTTTGGCTCTTGGCTGTGGGAATCGTCGTATTGCGCTCGATGATCTTGGTGAACACGCCGCCAAGAGTTTCGATTCCGAGCGACAACGGCGTCACGTCAAGCAGCAGCACGTCCTTGACTTCGCCGACCAGTACGCCGGCCTGGATCGCCGCACCGACGGCAACACACTCATCGGGGTTGACACCTTTGTGAGCTTCCTTGCCAAAGAATTTCTTGATCGCTTCCTGTACGGCAGGAATCCGGGTGGAGCCGCCAACCAGGATAATCTTGTCGATTTCTTTCGGGCTGAGGCCGGCATCCGACATTGCCTGACGGGTCGGTCCCATGGTGGACTCGACCAGATCAGCGGTCAGTTCGTCGAACTTGGCCCGGGTCAGATTGAGGTCCAAGTGCTTGGGTCCGCCGGCATCGGCCGTGATAAACGGCAGGTTGATGTTGGTCGTCAGCAGCGAAGACAGCTCGATTTTCGCTTTTTCAGAGGCTTCTTTCAGCCGTTGCAGCGCCATTTTGTCGTTGCCCAGGTCGATACCGGATTCTTTCTTAAACTCGGCTACCAACCATTTCATAACCCGCTCATCGAAATCGTCGCCACCCAGTCGGCCATTGCCGCTGGTCGATTTTACTTCAAACACGCCATCGCCCAGTTCGAGGATCGAAACGTCGAACGTGCCGCCGCCGAGGTCGAACACGAGGATGGTGTGGTCATCGCCTTTGTCAATGCCATAGGCCAGCGAAGCGGCTGTCGGTTCGTTAATGATTCGCAGCACTTCCAGTCCGGCAATCGTGCCGGCGTCTTTGGTTGCCTGGCGCTGGCTGTCGCTGAAATAGGCCGGTACAGTGATGACTGCTTGCGTCACTTTCTCGCCCAAATAGGCTTCAGCATCGGTTTTGAGTTTTTGCAGTATCATCGCCGAGATTTCCTGCGGCGAATATTTTTTGTCGTCGATTGCTACCGTATAATTGCTGCCCATTTCTCGTTTAATTGAGCTGATGGTCCGATCCGTGTTGGAAATCGCCTGCCGTTTAGCCACCTGACCGACCAGACGCTCGCCTGATTTGGAAAATCCGACAACTGATGGAGTCAGACGGCTGCCTTCCGCATTAGTGATAACAACCGGTTCGCCACCCTCCATCACTGCTACGACCGAGTTGGTTGTGCCCAGGTCAATTCCGATTACTTTTGCCATATTAGCTCCTCCTTCAATAACTACCGGTCTGTGGCCGGTTTTTCATATATTTTTGATCCGTTATTCGCTTAATTTCAGTACCTATTTTCCAGCCACTTTGACCAGGGCTGGTCGGATGATTTTGCCGCAGGCGGCATAGCCTTTCTGCAGTTCGGCTACCACTGTGCCTTCCGGCTGGTCGGAGTCCTCATCCTTCATGATCGCTTCATGCTTGGCCGGATCGAACATCGCACCAACCGTTTCGACTACGCTGACACCCTGTTTTTCCAGTACGGCATAGAACTGGCGGTAGATCATTTCCACCCCGGCGCCAAAGCCTGACGGATCTTCGCTCGGTCGACTGGATAAGGCCCGTTCCAGATTATCAATGACCGGTAACAGGTCTTTGATCAGATTCTGTGTGACATAGGCGCTGAGGTCGCATTGTTCCTGGCGGGTACGGCGGCGGTAATTGTCAAAGTCCGCCTGTAGCCGCTTGACCCGGTCCAGCATTTCCGCCTTAACCGTTTCAATCGTCTCACTGGGTTCTACTGTGGCCTCGACCGTTTCGACCTCTACGGCTACGCTGTCGTCTGCGGCCTGTTTGGCGGCCTGGGTATCGACTTCAGCCTGTTCTGTGTGTTTTTTATGTCCCATACTATTCCCTCCTGTAATTCCCTGCTCAAAAATCCGGTGCGCCGGCTGGCGATTCCCCGCCTACCGGACGTCCCGCTTGTTCGCCTTCATCTTTTTTGCGGATGATCGTATCGATCCGCAAAATCGCCGTCGCCACTTCACCGGCTGCTTTCAGTGCATGCACTTTCACCAGCGTCGGATCAATCACGCCGACTTTGATCATATCGCTGACCTCGCCGGTTTCGCAATCGATCCCCAGCGAATCGGACTTGCGGTCAGTCTGCGCCGCCACAACATTTTCCACTTTTTCCAACGGGTTGTAGCCGGCGTTTTCCACGATATGCGCCAGTGGACGTTTCAATGCGCTTACAACACAATCCAGACCGTAGGCCGACATTCCCTTGAGATTGCCGCGCGATTTTTC
>JBGSKE010000527.1:0-6575 GCA_041741355.1 Negativicutes bacterium
GTTCGGGCTGGGACATTGGGATTCTGGCCACTGATATTTCCACCACTGTACTAGAAAAGGCCCAGGCCGGTCTATACTCCGATACTCAGTTGGAGCAAGTGCCTGATGTGTTCAAACGTAAATTTTTTCGCCCTGCCGGGGAAGGTTTGTATACGGTGACTCCCGCCATCAAGGAGCTGGTGATGTTTCGCCGCTTGAACCTGATGAATAAGGAGTACCCTTTTAAAGGGCAGTTTCAGATTGTTTTCTGCCGCAATGTAATGATTTATTTTGATGAACCTGTGCGCAACGAATTATTGCAGCGGTATCATCGCTATCTGGAACCGGATGGATATCTGTTTATTGGACATTCGGAGTCGATTGGCCGGGACAACAAGTATTTCCGGTTTATTCGGCCTGCGATTTACCAGAAAATATAGAGACGGGATGGTCCGAAGATATGATGAAACGGATTCGGGTTCTCGTAGTTGACGATTCGGCATTGGTGCGTGAACTGTTGACCGCCGGTCTGGCCAAAGACCCGGAACTTGAGGTTGTCGGTTCGGCCGCCAATCCCTTTATTGCCCGCGATAAAATTATTGAACTTCGCCCGGATGTGTTGACGTTGGATGTGGAAATGCCGCGCATGGACGGCGTGGATTTTTTGCGGCGCCTGATGCCCCAGTATCCAATTCCGGTCATCATGGTCAGCGCCCTGACGCAAAGAGGGGCGCAGATTACTTTGGAAGCTTTGGAAGCCGGGGCGATTGATTTTGTCACCAAACCCAGTACTGATGTCGCCCGTGGCCTCAACCAGATGCTGGCGGATTTGCGGCAAAAGGTCAAGATGGCGGCGCAGGTTGATCTTTCAGCTTGGAAACGCCGCGCCGTCAAAAGGGAGAAGCCCGGTCCGGTCCTGGTCAGAACAGCCCTCAGCGAATCGACTGATAAGGTCATTGCTATCGGCGCCTCGACTGGCGGTACGGAAGCGATCCTTCGGGTGATTAGCTCTTTTCCGGCCAATATGCCAGGGATTGTGATTGTTCAGCATATGCCGCCGGGTTTTACCAAGCACTTTTCCGATAATCTAAATGAGATATGCGAGATGGACGTACAGGAGGCGCAAACCGGTGACCGGGTGATGCCGGGCCGGGTTTTGATCGCACCTGGCGGCAAACACATGACGGTGAGGCGATCCGGCGGGATTTATCTGGTCGATTGTCAGGAAGGTGAAAATGTGAACGGGCACTGTCCGTCGGTTGATGTGCTGTTTCATTCGGTAGCCCGCTATGTGGCCGGTAATGCGGTGGGAGTCATCCTGACCGGCATGGGCGGTGATGGCGCGGAAGGACTGCTAGCGATGCACCAAGCTGGCGCGAAGACGATCGCACAGGACGAAGCGAGCTGTGTCGTATTTGGTATGCCCAAAGTTGCAATTGAGCGTGGCGCGGTAGACAGAATCGGGCCGCTGGATTCAATCCCGCAGCTGATTGTGTCCACGCTGGGCGGAGAGAAACGATGAGAGCGGTACCAATAGGCATCGGCGAACTGAAAGTATCCAACTTTTCCGGTGACGTGCTGCGTTCCTACGGTCTCGGCTCCTGTATCGGGCTGGTTATTCTGGCGCCGCGGCAACGAACTGTCGGTATGCTGCATATAGCGCTGCCGGAGTCGAAAATCAACCAGCAGCTGGCCAAAGATCAACCAGGTATGTTTGCGGATACTGGAATTCCTTTTATTTTGCAGGAGATGGAACGTTTCGGTTGCACGGTCGGCGATCTAGTGATCAAAATTGCCGGTGGCGCCAGTGTCATGGACCCCGGCGCCACCTTTGAAATCGGCAAACGCAACATTCTGGCCGTAAAAAAGACGCTGTGGCGGTACCACCTGGGACCGGTGGCTGAAGATATCGGCGATGTCATCAGTCGGACCATGTCGGTGTCGGTTGACACTGGCATTGTGACCGTGTCATCACCCCGGAAAGGAGAATGGGATCTTTGATTTCAACAGAACTGGTTCAGACCATTCTAGTGGTCGATGATTCGGGAACGGCGCGAATGATCATCAAACAATGCCTGACCATCATCGGTCTCAAGGATAAGAAATTTATCGAGGCCTCCAATGGCCGGGATGCGGTGGAACTGTTGAGGCAGAATGCTGTCGATCTGGTGGTTACCGATCTCAATATGCCAGTGATGGACGGCGAGGCGTTGTTGCTGGAAATAAAGGGGTCGGCGGCCTGGCAGCAGATTCCGGTCATCGTGATTACCAGTACCAGTAATGATGTGCGCGAAAAAGCGCTGCGCGAAGTCGGTGCTGAAGCTGTTATCAGCAAACCGGTCAATCCGGCGGCGCTGCATGCGGCTTGGAAAAAAATCTGTGGAGCGAAGTGAAGAAGATGGATCATAAAACGGCATTACAGGAAGCTGTGTCGGAAATCTTCGAAAACATGGCGTTTCAGGAACTGACCCCCATGCTGAAAAACCCGCTGCCGGCACAGGTATTGTGGTCGTTTCGCCAGGCGACGATGACGATCTATTCGCCGATTCAGGGGACGCTGGTGATGACGATTTCGCCCAGCATGATGCGATCGGTCACTGCCAATGTGCTGGGGATGGACACGGCAGAAGTTGACGTCGGCATGGAGTCAGACGTATTGGCCGAAATGCTCAATACAATGGCCGGCGCCTGGATGCGCAAAATTACCGATGTCAGTCAGCCGTACGAACTGGGCTTGCCTGATACGACGGAAGCTGATTATATCGACAGCAAGACGGCGGAATTTCATTGCGTGTTCAACGCCGACGGCGATTTTATTGAAGTGGCGTTTTTCCTGGTGAGTTAAACACTAACATGGATAGAGATAGGGTAAGGGAGGCAACCGTATGAGCAAAATCCGGATACTGATTGTCGATGATTCCCCGTTTATTCACAAAGCGATCAGTCGCGCCCTCGCTAGCGGAGACTTTGAAGTTTGCGGCATCGGTTCCAATGGCAAAGAAGGCGCCGAATTATATGCCAAACTCAAACCGGATGTGGTGACGATGGATATCACGATGCCGGTCATGGACGGTCTGGATTCGGCCAGGCTGATCATGTCGGGCGACCCCGGCGCCAAGATCATTATGCTCAGTGCCATGGGCGACGAAGAATTGATGAAGTCGGCCAAAGCGATCGGCATTCGGGTCTTTTTGCAAAAACCGTTCAAATCGGCTGAAATGCTCACAGCGATTGCCCAGGTCACCGGAGCGGCTACATCATGAGTGCCAATTATCTGGAGCATTTTGCCGCATCGATGATGCAAAACCTGCAGGAGATGGCTAGCATGGAGTCCAATGCCAGCCCGCCGGCGCCACAGGAAACCGCGTTTGCTTCACAGGGTTTTTCCGTGATCATCGGCATTACCGGCAAACGACCGGGCCGGATTATCCTGGACATGACACAGGAGACGGCCAATAAACTGAGTGAAGCGATCAACTGTGAAGAGTGCGAAGAAGAATTTGTTCTGGATACGCTGGCCGAACTGACCAATATAGTTTCCGGCAATGGCATTACCACCGTCAATAACGCTAACTCCGGCATGGGACTGATGTTGACGCCGCCCAGCATTTTTATCGGCAATGAACTGACGATTGTCAGTCCGAAGCTGAATGCGGAAGTGGTCGCGGTCACCACGCCGGTCGGTTTGATTAATCTAAGCATCGGCTTTGAAGGAGGGAAGTAGCGGAATGGATGCAGCATTGGCAACTCCCTTTATCAAGGCTTTCTTTGATTTGCTGCCGCAAATGGGTTTTCAACAGGTAAAACGCGGGAATCTGCGCGTGTCGGAAAAGATGGCGGTCAGTTTGGATGTGATCGCTGTCGTTGGCTTGTCTCAACAATTGCGGGGCAACGTCGCTTATGCGATGTCGCAGGATACCGCGAAAAAATTTGCCTCGGTGATGATGATGGGTATGCCGGTCGAGCAACTCGACGAAATGTCGCAGAGCGCGATTTCCGAAGCCTCGAACATGCTTACTGCCAATGCGGCAATGACGCTGGAGTCGCAGGGACTCAGCGTGAATATTTCGCCGCCGACGCTAGTGATTGGGCACGGTGTAAAGGTTCGGATATCACAGGTTCAAAGCCTGATCGTGGAAATTGTGACCGAAGCCGGCGTGATCGATGTGATTCTCGGTCTTGAACGTTGAAGATACTGTTGGCGGATGATGATCTGGACAGCCGGAGTGCGGTTGCCGAGTTTCTGCGCGAGTCCGGCTACGAAGTGGCGGAAGCAAACAATGGTAACGAAGCGCTGGCCCTATACAAGGTCGGCCAGTATGAAATGGTGCTGAGTGACCTGCGGATGCCGCGCCTGTCAGGAATCGGTCTGTTGAAAGAGCTGCGCAAGCTCGATCGCAAACCGGCTCCTGATGTTGTTCTGTTTACTGGGCAAGGTGATATGCAATCGGCGATCGAGGCGTTGCGGCTGGGTGCGTATGATTTTGTCCTGAAACCGCTGAATGTTGAGGAACTGACGGCGCTTGTCGCCCGGATCGCCGAACATCAGGCGTTGCTGAGCGAAAACAAACAACTGCGGCGCAATTTGAAAAAAATTGCCTGGAAAACGGCCGGGCTGGATGAAGCAAGTTTTTTTTCGGCTACAATGAAAGATTTGGCTCAGCAGGCGTTGCGTTATCACGGTGATCGCTCAATTCCCGTACTGATCCAAGGCGAGACAGGCACAGGCAAAGAAGTGATGGCCCGGTTGATTCATTTTGGCGAAGAGGGAACGGAAGCGCCGTTTGTCGCGCTGAACTGTGCGGCGATTTCGCCCGGTTTGTTCGAAAGCGAGCTGTTTGGCTATGAAGGAGGCTCGTTTACCGGTAGTCGCAGCCAGGGGCAGCGCGGCAAACTCGATCTGGCCAGCGGCGGCACACTGCTGCTCGATGAAATCGGCGAATTGCCGGCTGAACTGCAGGCCAAGTTGCTGCGGGTCATCGAGGCGCGCGAATATTTCCGGGTCGGCGGCCTGACCAAAGTCCGCACCGACATCCGGCTGATTGGCGCCACCAACCAAGATTTAACCGTAAAAGTCAACCAAGGTTTGTTCCGCCGCGACCTGTATTTCCGGTTGAAAGGCGGTGTGCTGGAAATTCCGCCGCTGCGCAAACGGCCCGAGGACATCTTGGCGCTGGCTGCCCTGTTTCTGGAGCGGCTCAGCCGGGACAAAGGAAAACGCTTCTGCCGATTGGCGGCCGAAACGCAAGACCGCTTGCTGGCCCATGCCTGGACAGGCAATGTGCGGGAATTGCGTAACGTGATTGAATGGGCCGTGTTCATGTATAACGACGTTGAACTGAGGCCGCAGCATTTGCCCGGCGATTTTGCCGATCCGACCGCAGCCTGGCCGCAGGTGGAACGGCGCGTTTTGCCAGCTGACACATTTTCGCTAGATGACCACATTTATGAAATTGTTGCGCAAGCATTGCAACTGCATGGCGGCAATAAGAAAAAGACCGCCGAATATCTGCAAATCTCGCGCCGTTCGTTGTATACTTATGTGGAACATATCGCGGCAGTGGACAAGAGCAGGAGTAATCAAGGAGAATCCGGAATCTAATCAGTATTGACAAAGCTGTTTGGTTGTGACAGGTCAAAACGTTTTACTGGAGGGTTGACCATGTCGGATGAACGCAGACAATTTACCCGGGTACATTTTCACGTTTTGGCCGAAATCAATCATCAAGGGGAGATTATCACCGGTCAGGTGATCGACCTCAGCCTGAAAGGACTATTTGTCTATACTACCAGTACGCTTGAGGTTGGTGAAGCGGTGTCTGTAAAGATCCGGTTGCCGTTGACTAATCCGCCGCTGGAGTTTCATCTGCGGGCTGAAGTTATGCGTAACACTTCGGACGGCATCGGCTTCAAGATCGTGGAATCCGATGTGCAGTCATTTACTCATTTGCGTAATATCGTCTCGATGCAGGCCAAAGATCCCGATTGTGTGCTGGATGAGTTGCTGCCCAACCCCTAATCGTTGGCGGCGCAGGAAAATTGCACAGCAGAATTTTGTCAAGGCCCGACCTATTTCGGGCCTTGTGTCGTCACTATGGCGGAGCGGGACTTGACCGAACCGTCAAAGTCAATATAATTAAAAGGAAAGAATCTGTACATTGGATGAATTGAACAGAAAAGGAGCAGCGATTTGAATACTACCCATATCCGCAACTTTTCGATTATTGCCCATATTGACCATGGCAAATCGACGCTGGCTGATCGCCTGATCGAAATTACCGGCACCGTTGCCGCCCGCCAGATGGAAAACCAGCTGCTCGACCAGATGGATTTGGAACGCGAGCGCGGCATCACGATCAAGGCCCAGGCGGTTCGCCTGGACTATGTGGCGCAAAATGGCGAAACTTATATGTTGAACCTGATCGATACCCCAGGGCATGTCGACTTTTCCTATGAGGTCTCGCGCAGTCTGGCTGCCTGTGAAGGGGCTCTGCTGGTCATTGACGCTTCGCAGGGGATCGAGGCGCAGACGCTGGCCAACGTATACCTGGCCCTGGATCATGACCTGGAGATCATCCCGGTCATTAACAAGATTG
>JBGSKE010000528.1:0-12595 GCA_041741355.1 Negativicutes bacterium
ACGCCGCGAATCATCTGCGAATCCGCCGGCACGCAGTCGGAGGATGCCCTGACGATGCAGGAGTTCTACCGGGTCCTATTGAAGTGATATAATAATAAAGTATATTTTTGCTGGAGGAATCAGAATGAACGCATATGACAAAGGAAATGAACTGGCCCGCGCATTGAAGGAATCCGACGAATTCAAGGCGCTGGGCATTGCTCGTCGCTCACTGGACACCGATACGACGGCCCGCGATATGGTCAAGGATTTTTTGCGCAAGCAAATGGAAATGCAACTGGAAGTGATGTCAGGTAAAGCCGACGCCAAGGAAAAAGAGGCCGCCTTGCAGAAACTGGCGGAGCTATTGGCGATGAATACGCGTGCCCGCGAATATATTACCGCTCATTTTCGTTTTCAGCAGGTGATGACGGATATTTACAAGATGATTGGCGATGCGGTTGGTGAAGGGTTGGATCCGTTTGCAGAAAAATAATCTGATGAACAGAGATTTCGTCAACCTGTTTTCCAGTTGTTTGCCCCGAGAGCATATTTTGCCGGCCGAGCCGATGTCGCGGCATACTACGTTTGAAATTGGCGGCCCGGCCGATTGTATGGTTCTGCCGGCCAGCGCCGGGGAAGCGGCTGCTGTTTTGCAACTGGCGATCCAACAGGCGTTGCCGCTAACCGTGATTGGCAATGGATCCAATTTGCTGGTCCGGGACAAGGGGATTCGCGGCTTGGTTCTGAAACTGGGGCAGCCCATGTCCGACATGCGTTGCGAAGGAGATGTCATTATCGCCGGAGCCGGCGCTTCTCTGGGTGAGGTTGCCAAGTTTGCCGCCGCGTGCGGCTTGAGCGGACTGGAGTTTGCTGTAGGGATTCCCGGTAGTATCGGCGGGGCTGTATTTATGAATGCCGGCGCTTACGACGGAGAAATGAGTCGCGTTGTTGCGGCGGCGACCGCAGTTTGCCCGGACGGTACAATTCGCAATTTTTCCGTTGCCGAGATTGAATTCGGTTATCGGCACAGTGCTTTTCAACAGAATCACTGCGTGATCTGCGAAGTTCAGTTGCGCCTGCAGCCGGGTGATCCAGTGCAAATTGCAGCAGTGATGGCGGATTTGACGCAAAAACGCGAAAGCAAGCAGCCGCTGGAATGGCCGAGCGCCGGCAGTACGTTTCGTCGCCCGCCCGGCTACTTTGCCGGGACGCTGGTGGAGCAGGCCGGTTGCAAGGGGCTTTGCTGCGGTGACGCAAAGGTGTCGGACAAACATGCCGGTTTTGTCATTAACACCGGCCAGGCCAGCGCCGCTGACGTCCAGGATTTGATTCGCCTGGTGCAGCAGCGTGTGAAGGCGAAGTCTGGCGTGGACCTGTGGCCGGAAGTGGTTATATTGGGTGAGGAGTGAAAAACATGCAGCTGACTTTTCTGGGAGCTACCATGGGTGTGACAGGCTCCAGCTTTTTGCTGGAAACAAACGGCCGCAAGATTTTGATTGATTGCGGCATGTTTCAAGGATCGAAGCTGATTAGCGCAATGAACCGCCGACCGTTTGCATTTAATCCCAGTGAACTGGACTGCGTGCTGTTGACTCATGCGCATATCGACCACAGCGGTTTATTGCCCCGTCTCTGCAAGCTGGGGTATAAGGGGTTAATTTACGCGACCAGAGGCACTATTGAGCTTTGTTCGATCATGTTGCCGGATAGCGCTTATATTCAGGAGTTTGACGCCGAGATCGAGAACCGCAAAGGCAAACGGATGGGACGACCGCCGGTCAGCCCGCTGTATACAGTAGAAGATGCCCAGAACTGTCTGAAACAGTTTCGCCCGGTGGAATATGAAGTAGAATTTGCGTTGGTGGAAAATACGCATGTGCATTTCCATGATGCCGGCCATATTCTAGGCTCGGCGATGTTGGAGATCCATACGATGGAAGCGGCGAATGAAACCCGTTTTCTGTTTTCCGGCGACCTGGGGCGGACCGATCAGCCGATCATCAAAGATCCGACCTTTGTTACGCAAGCAGATTTTGTGGTAATGGAATCTACCTACGGTGACCGTGACCACTCGGAAATCGACTGGGAAGACCGGCTGGCGGAAATTATCAATGAAACGGTGGAACGCGGCGGTAATGTGATTATTCCGGCGTTTGCCGTCGGGCGCACACAGATTGTGCTTTACTATATCAATCGATTGTTCAAGGCTGGCCGAATTCCCTCGATCCCTGTGATTATCGACAGCCCGCTGGCAATTGCCGCGACCGATATTTTTCGCCGCAATACCCAGTACTATGATGCGGAGTCGCGGGCCATTCTTAAGGACGAGCAGTTTGGTCCGCTGGAGTTGCCGCAGTTGCGGTTTAGCCGGACGGCCGATGAATCGAAGGCGATTAACTCGCTGGATACGCCGGCGATCATCATTTCCGCCAGCGGCATGGCCGATGCTGGTCGTATCCTGCATCACCTGAAGCACAATCTTTGGCGTGAAGACAGTAGCGTGCTGTTTGTCGGCTTTCAAGCCGAAGGCAGCATGGGGCGTCGCTTGGTCGAAGGCGGCAAAAAAGTTCGGATCATGGGCGAGGAAATCAGCGTCCGAGCCCGAATTTACAATCTGGACGGCTTATCGGCTCATGCCGACCGGGATGATATGCTGAACTGGTTGTCCCGGTTCAATCCGAAACCCGCTACCGTTTTCTTAGTGCATGGCGAACTGGAAAGCGCACAGGCGCTGGCCAACGTCATCGGCGAAAAAATGGCGATTCCGGCTTATATCCCGCGTTATGGCGATGTCGTGGTATTCCAGGGGAAAAACCATCAGGTATCGCCTTCGGCGCGGTTGCCGCAAATGGAACCGGCCTTGCTGCGCTTGCAGGATTCATTGAATGAACTGGACAATGTTTGGGCTGAATATAAACAAAAGTTGGAATTCATGGTGGCGGCCAATTCAACAAAAGTGCCGGCAATTCTTAGTCGGTTGGATAAAATCCGCAAGTTTGTGCGGAAAACATTAGGCGATTTGTAGTGAGCGGAGTTTTTCAGGAGGGAATCAGATGGGACAGGGGTTATGGTCTAAAGTGAGCGGCGCTTTTTCAAATGGCGAAGCTGCGACGAGCGAAGCGGAAGAGTCGGCGGAACGCAAGCATGGCAAAACCAGTGACAATTTTCGGTTTGCGGTGTATGTTCTGTCGTCTGTAGATGACGGCAAAAGGGCAGCTGATGCGATGAAAAGCGGTAATGGCGTGGTGATTAACGGGGAAGGACTGGATGAGATCACTTATCAGCGGGCGCTTGACTTTCTAGATGGTGCGGCGCATGTGTTGGGGGTGTCTAGTCGCTCGGTGTCCGGCAATGTTCAGGTGTATGCGCCGCCGGGGATGGATGTGGTCGATGAAATCGGCTCGTACTATGGAAATCTGACGCCAGGAAAGAAGCGATTTGATGTCTGAGTTTGTCCATTTGCATGTACATAGTGAGTATAGTCTGCTTGATGGTGCGGGACGGGTAGCCGATCTGGTCCGGCGAGCCAAGGAAGCCGGCATGCCTGCTGTTGCGCTTACGGATCATGGCAACATGTACGGCGCTGTCGAGTTCTTTAAACAGGCGCGTAAATATGGCATTCGCCCGATCATCGGCTGTGAGGTCTATATTGCGCCCCGCAGCCGCTTTGACAAAGTGGCGGGCGAGGGCGAAGCTTACTATCATTTGGTGTTGCTCGCTGAGACGCAGGCTGGTTACAGCCAGTTGGTGGAGCTTGTCTCGCGGGCTTATACGGAAGGGTTTTATTATAAGCCACGGATTGACAAAGCGTTGCTGGCTGAGCACCATGAAGGTCTGATTGGGCTCAGCGCCTGTATCGCCGGCGAAATTCCCTCGTTGATCCTCAAGGGAGACATGGCGGCGGCGGAAGCAGCGGCGCGTGAGTATGTCGATATTTTCGGCCAGGACAATTTTTTTATCGAGATTCAGGATCACGGGATTCCTGAGCAGCAGGAAGCGAACCAAAAACTGGTGGAACTGGCCCGGAAACTGCAAGTCGGTTTGGTAGCCACCAATGATATCCATTACATCGACCGCGCCGATGCCAATGCACATGATGTGTTGCTTTGTATTCAGACCGGTAAATGTGTGGAAGATGCCGTACGGATGCGGTTCCCCAGCGAGGAGTTTTATCTCAAGACGCAAGGCGAGATGGCCCGGTTGTTTCCCGAATATCCAGAAGCGTTGACTAATACCTGCCGGATTGCCGAGCGCTGCAATGTTGAATTTGAATTCGGCCAGCTACATCTGCCTGATTTTCCCGTGCCGGAGGGAGAAACCGCCGATGGGTTTTTGTTGGCGCTATGTGAGAAGGCGCTGCCGGATAGGTATCCCAATGCAGGGCCGGAAGTGAAGCAACGTCTGGAGTACGAGCTGTCGGTCATTCAGACGATGGGCTTTTCCAGCTACTTTTTGATTGTTTGGGACTTCGTTCGGTTCGCCCGTGAAAGCAAGATACCGGTCGGTCCGGGCCGTGGCTCGGCGGCCGGCAGTATTGTCGCTTATCTGCTCAAGATTACCAATATTGATCCGTTGAAATATGGATTGCTGTTTGAACGGTTTTTGAATCCTGAGCGGGTGACGATGCCGGATATAGACATCGACTTTTGTTATGTGCGGCGGGGCAAGATTATTGAATATGTCGCCTCGCGTTATGGCAGCGATCATGTGGCGCAGATCATCACGTTCGGGACGATGGCGGCGCGGGCGGCGATCCGCGATGTCGGGCGGGCCCTCAACGTGTCGTTCGGTGAAGTGGACCGCATTGCCAAACTGGTTCCCACGGTATTGAACATCACGCTGAAAGACGCTTTGGCGATGAGTCAGGAATTGAAACGTTTGTATGACGACGACCCGTCCGCGCGCAAGGTCCTCGATATCGCGATGTCGCTGGAGGGTTTGCCTCGCCATGCTTCGACCCATGCAGCAGGGCTGGTGATCGCCAAGGATTCGCTGAATTGCCAGGTGCCGGTGCAAAACTCGGCGGACGGATTCATCACGACCCAATTTGATAAGGATTGCATCGAAGAGATCGGTTTTTTGAAGATGGACTTGCTGGGCTTGCGGACCTTGACGGTAATCGGCGATACGATCGATTTGGTCCGCGCGCATCGGCAAATCGAGATTGATATTGACGCAATCCCGCTGGCCGACCCGGCAACCTGCGAAATGCTGTCGCGCGGCGAGACAGTCGGTGTGTTTCAGATGGAATCGGCGGGGATGACCAATTTGGTCAAGGAACTGAGGCCGCAGCGGTTTGACGATCTGATTCCCCTGGTGGCGCTGTACCGACCAGGTCCGCTCAACAGCGGCATGGTCGAAGACTTTGTCCGCGGTCGACACGGAACGAAACAATCCGTATATCAGCATCCGATGTTGGAACCGATTTTGGCGGATACTTTTGGCGTGATTCTCTACCAGGAACAAGTTATGCAAATAGCCTCGGTAATGGGCGGTTTTACGCTGGGGCAGGCCGACTTGCTGCGCCGGGCGATGGGTAAAAAGAAACATGATGTTCTGGCGGCGCAGCGGGAGCGTTTCCTGGCCGGAGCGACCGAACGAGGCGTAACCTTGTCGGTTGCCAACGAAGTCTTCAGTCTTATGGAAAAGTTTGCTGATTACGGGTTTAATAAATCACATAGTGCAGCGTATGCTTTGGTGGCCTACCAGACAGCCTATCTGAAGGCGCATTATCCGGCCGAGTTTATGGCGGCGATGTTGACCAGCGTCATGGGCGAAAGTGATCGGGTCGGCTACTTTATTGAAGAGTGCCGCAAAAATGGAATCAAAATCCTGCCGCCGGATATCAATCGCAGCAAACTCAGTTTTTCGGTTGAAGACTCATCGATTCGGTTTGGTCTGGCCGGGGTGAAAAATGTCGGCGAAGGAGCGATCGAGAGTATTGTCAAAGCCCGCAACCAGGGAGAATTTAAATCACTGGTCGATTTTTGCGAGAGGATTGATATGCGCCTGGTCAACAAGCGGGTTTTGGAAAGCCTGATTAAAGCAGGCGCCTTTGACTGGACCGGACTGCGGCGATCCCAGCTGTTGCATGTTTGCGAGCCAGCCGTGGATCTGGCGGTTGCCCGGCAACGCGACAAAAACAACGGTCAAATTGGTTTGTTTGGCGAAGAACAAATGAATAGCATCGACGAACTGCGGGTCCCTGATATGGAAGAACTGCCGAAAGCGCAAATTCTGGCAATGGAAAAAGAAATGACCGGATTCTTCGTCACCGGCCATCCTCTGGATGCTTTTCGCGAACAGTTGACCGGAGTGTCTAAAATCGGGACGATTTTGTCCAAGGAGTGTACAGATAATCAGTCAGTTCAAGTTGGCGGCATCGTCACGGCGGCGAAACGGATTCCCACCAAAAACGGAGAAACGATGTGTTTTATCAATTTGGAGGACTTCACGGGAACAGTGGAAGTGATTGTGTTCCCGCGTACTTTTGAGCGGACGGGACCGTTACTGGTTCCAGACCTGGCGGTGCTGGTCGGCGGCAGGGTCAGTATCACCGATGACAAAATCAAGGTGATGGCGGAAACTGTCTCGCCGCTTGGACAGCAGCGGGTCAGGGAGGTTAGGCTACGGATCCGCAAGGAGCAAGAAACGCCGGATGTGTTTGAACAGCTGAAGCAAACATTCACCCTATGCAAAGGGGAAACGACAGTATACCTGCAACTGGTCGACCAGGGCCGCACGATTAAAACCGAAAAACAATTCTGGGTACAGCCGTCCGCTACCACGATAAAAAAATTGGAAACAATTCTTGGGCCAGGCTCGGTTTCATTGGCATGAAACTTGCATTAATTATGTGAATAATAGTGCGTTCTATATTTATGTTAAGGAAGGGGATAGTTTTATGAAAGAAGTTGTTATTGTCAGCGCAGTTCGGACACCGGTCGGTTCCTTTAATGGGGGGTTGGCATCTTTTGCAGCAGCGGATTTGGGGGCATTGACCATTGCCGAAGCGGTAAAAAGAGCGCAAATTCAGGCTGATCAAGTTGACGAGGTCATTTTTGGCAATGTTCTGCAAGCGGGACTGGGACAAAATGTTGCGCGGCAGTGCGCAATCAAAGCCGGAATTCCTGATTCGGTTCCTTCGTTCACGGTGAACAAGGTCTGCGGGTCCGGTCTGAAAACCGTTAACCTCGGTGTGCAGGCGATCATGGCTGATGATGCCGAAATTATTGTTGCCGGCGGGACCGAGAGCATGTCGCAGGCGCCGTATATCTTAGACAGCAAAGCGCGCTGGGGCTACCGGATGGGCAATGGCAAAGTCGTCGATGCGATGATCCAGGATGGCCTGTGGTGCGCCTTCAACGACTACCACATGGGAATCACGGCGGAAAACGTAGCCGCCAAGTTCAACGTGACCCGCGAAGAACAGGATCAACTTGCCTTTGAATCTCAGTCCAAAGCGGTCAAGGCAATCGATGCCGGTTATTTCAAAAAAGAGATCCTGCCGGTTGTTATCAAAGGGAAAAAAGGCGATGTTGTTTTTGATACTGATGAATATCCCAAGCGGGACGCGGCGTTTGACAAGTTGTCCGCGCTGAAGCCGGCGTTTAAGAAAGATGGCAGCGTCACTGCCGGTAATGCTTCCGGTATCAATGACGGCTCTGCCGCATTAGTGCTGATGTCGGCGGAAAAAGCCAAAGCGCTGGGACTCAAACCGTTGGCCAGAATCCTCGGCTATGGCTCCGGCGGCGTTGATCCTTCGATCATGGGCATGGGACCGGTACCCGCGACCCGTAAGGCGCTGGCCAAAGCCGGCCTCAAAGTCGAAGACCTCGACCTGATCGAAGCGAACGAAGCCTTCGCGGCGCAGTTCCTGGCTGTTGGCAAAGAACTCGGTTGGGCCAAAGACAAAGTGAACGTTCACGGCGGCGCGATTGCGATCGGTCATCCAATCGGCGCAAGCGGCGCCCGCATCTTGGTCACTTTGATCCACGCATTGCAGCAGCATGACAAAAAAATTGGTCTGGCCACATTATGTATCGGTGGCGGACAGGGTTGCGCAACGATCATCGAACGGTTATAATACATATTGAGAAACATTTCACAAAGTCAGCAAACACTGCACCGGGAGCAGGAGCTGCTTCCGGTGCAGCTGTTTTTGGCGAAAAAAATATCACTGATAAATGAAAGGGGATTAAACAGATGAGTTTCGAACTGACCGAAGATCAAAAAATGATGCAGAAGATTGCCCGGGATTTTGCCGAAAAAGAAGTGGCCCATGGCGCCGAAGAGCGCGACGAGCACGAGAGCTTTTCCCGTCCTTTGTATGATGCTATGGCAGGTCTGGGGCTGACCGGAATTTGTTTTCCCGAACAGTATGGCGGAGCTGACGGAGATGTGTTAAGCTATATTCTAGCAATTGAAGAAATTTCAAAAGCCGATGCCGGTCTGGGCATTGCCCTATCGGCAACGGTTTCCCTTTGTGCCTGGCCAATTTTTGCCTATGGCACAGAAGAACAAAAACAAAAATATCTCAAGCCTCTGGCAGAAGGTGAAAAAATGGGCGCCTTTGGCCTGACTGAGCCGAATGCCGGTACCGACGCATCCGGACAGCAGACAGTTGCAGTATTGAATGGTGACCACTATGTAATGAACGGTAGCAAAATTTTTATTACCAATGCTGGTGAAGCTGAAACTTATATTGTCTTTGCAATGACTGACAAATCCAGAGGTGTTAGAGGGATCAGCGCCTTTATTCTCGAAAAGGGAATGCCTGGTTTTACTTTTGGCAAGAAAGAACACAAAATGGGCATTCGTTCCTCCCAGACCATGGAACTGATTTTCCAGGACGTCAAAGTGCCGCTGAATCAAATGCTCGGCAAAGAAGGCGAAGGCTTCAAAATTGCCATGACCACCCTGGACGGCGGTCGGATCGGCGTAGCTGCCCAGTCGCTGGGTATCGCTACCGCGGCGTTGGATTTTGCGATCAAGTACTCCAAAGAACGGGTACAGTTCGGCAAGCCGATTTCCGCCAACCAAGCGATTTCGTTCATGCTGGCCGACATGGCGACTAAGGTTGAGGCTTCTCGCTTGTTGACCTACCAAGCGGCGGCATTGAAAGACGCTCACAAACCGTACTCCAAAGAAGCAGCGATGGCTAAACTGTTTGCTTCGGACAGCGCGATGGAAGTCGCCACTGATGCGGTACAGGTTCTCGGCGGTTATGGCTACAGCCGTGAGTATCCCTGCGAGCGCTACATGCGCGATGCGAAAATCTGCCAGATCTATGAAGGGACTAACCAAGCGCAGCGCATGGTCATCGGCGGCGCGGTGCTTCGGTAGGATCATACAACTTAAAACGAGGAGGAATCCAATCAATGGAAATTGTGGTCTGTGTCAAGCAAGTGCCTGACACCACGGAAGTCAAGATTGACCCGGTAAAGAACACGTTGATCCGGGAAGGAGTCCCCAGCATCGTCAACCCGTTCGACAAGATCGCGGTGGAAGTGGCGCTGCAGCTCCGGGAAAAGCATGGCGGCAAAGTAAAAGTCATTTCCATGGGACCGCCCCAAGCTGCTGACGCCCTGAAAGAGTGTCTAGCGATGGGCGCAGACGAGGCGATTCTCGTCAGTGACCGTGCATTTGGTGGCGCCGATACCTTGGCTACCGCTTATGCGCTGTCCACCTCGATTGAAAAAATGGGCCCGGTGGATCTCATTATCTGTGGCAAACAGGCAATTGACGGCGACACGGCCCAAGTTGGCCCCGGTATTGCAGAAAATCTCGGTATGCCGCAGATTACCTACGCTGCAAAGATTGAAATCAACGGCGACATGATCAAGGTGGACCGCGAACATGATGATGGCTACGAAATCATGGAAGCGAAGTTGCCTGTCATGGTTACCGTTGTCAAATCCATTGCCGAACCAAGGTTCCCCACCGTCAAGGGAACGATGAAAGCCAACCGGACCCAAATTCCGGTCTGGACCGCAGCCGACATTGCGGCTGACGAAAAACGAATTGGTATGCCTGGATCGCCGACGCAGGTACGACGTATTTTTACGCCGACCCAACGGAGCCAGGGCCAACTGATTCAGGAAGAAACAGCGCAACAATCGGTCGCGAAGCTGATGCAACTGCTTGGCGACGCGAAAGTAATTTGAGGCAAGGAGGAACAATGAAATGGCTGTAATTGTCAATCAGGAAAAATGCATTGGTTGCGGCGCTTGTGTTCCGAGTTGCCCATTTGGCGCGATCGAGATGCGGGACGACAAAGCGTATATTACGGAAGCCTGCACCATGTGCGGCGCCTGTATTTCCGTTTGCCCGGTGGAAGCGATATTCCGCGAGGAAATCGAACGAACCGTGGCAATGGATAAAACCGAGTACAAGGGAGTTTGGGTATTCATTGAACAAACCCATGGCGAAATCAAAGGTGTAGCGCATGAACTGCTCGGCGAAGGTCGCAAACTGGCTGATGAGCTCGGCGAAGAGCTGGCCGGCATTCTTATCGGTAACGGTGTGGAAGCGCAAGCCAAGGAAGTTTTCGCCAGTGGCGCCGACAAGGTCTACCTGGTGGAAGGCCCAGAATATGATCACTACAACACCGAAGCCTATACCGTGGCGTTTGTCGATTTGATCCAAAAATACAAACCGACAGCGATTCTAGTCGGTGCGACCAACGATGGTCGCGACCTCGGTCCCCGTATCGCAGCTCGGGTTCGGACCGGCCTCTGCGCCGACTGCACCAATTTGAGCATCGATGCGGAAACCAAGCTGGTTCTCTGGACTCGTCCGGCCTTTGGCGGTAACATCATGGCCGATATCCTTTGCCCGGAGCATCGCCCGCAAATGGGAACTGTTCGGCCTAAAGTCTTCAAAAAGCCGGTGCCGGATTTCAGTCGGACAGGCGAATTGATTAAGGTCGCCAGCAAAGTAAAAGAGGCCGACCTTAAAGTCAAACTGTTGGAAATTCTTGCAGTCTGCACGTCGAATTGCAAACTGGAAGAAGCCGATATCATCGTATCGGGCGGCCGTGGCCTAGGTAAACCGGAAAACTTCTCCGCGGTGGAAGCCTTGGCTGAAGCCATGGGCGCTGCTGTTGGCGCATCGCGCGCTGCAGTCGATGCGGGCTGGAAGCCTGCATTGCATCAGGTAGGACAGACCGGCAAGACCGTAGGACCAAAAATCTATATTGCATGCGGTATCTCCGGTGCGATTCAGCATCTGGCAGGCATGTCGTCCTCGGACACCATCATTGCGATTAACAAAGATGCGGATGCGCCAATCTTTAAAGTGGCGGATTATGGAATCGTTGGCGACGTGATGGAAGTGTTGCCGATCTTAACGGCAGAGTTCGCCAAGTATCGGGCAGCCTGCAAATAAGAAACCGATAAGAACTGTCCGACGGATTAAATAGTCCACGGGCAGTTCTTATTACAACAAAACGTGAATATTTTCACAAAAATATGTGAAATGAATGGAGGAGAAATTAATGGTTAGAGATGTAGCGTTCGTCGATATCAAAGTAGGAGATACGGCCAGTATGGCCAAAACAGTTACCGAGTTTGACGTGTATTCGTTTGCCGGAGTTACTGGTGATTTCAACCCAGTTCACATCAACGCCGAATTTGCCAAAACGACGATGTTTAAAGAGCGGATTGCCCACGGCATGTTGTCGGCCGGCTTTATTTCGGCGGTGCTCGGTACGGCATTGCCGGGACAGAACACGATCTATCTCGGGCAAGAGCTGCAGTTCAAGGCGCCTGTTAAAATTGGCGATACCGTGACAGCAACAGTGGAAGTCATCGAGAAGATTGAGGCGAAGAATCGCCTGGTGCTTCGAACGACGGTCACCAACCAGGATGGCGTGATGGTCACTGATGGTAAAGCGACTGTAATGAAGAAATAATCACTGCAAAGAATAACGAAGCAAGAAAGACTGTGTGAGCGATTCGCTCACACAGTCTTTCTTTTAGTGCAATAGTTTCTTTCGCTTACACCAAGCCAGTGACAGCGTGGACCAGGATCATGAAGAAGCCGGTCGAAACCGTAATCGCTGTGGCGCAGACAAAGATGTCGAGATAAGAATCTTTGTGGGTCAGTCCGCACACAGCCAGCAGGGTGATAACCGCGCCGTTATGCGGCAGGGTGTCCAAACCGCCGGAAGCCAGCGAGGCAATCCGGTGAAGCATTTGAGGATCTAGGCCGACTTGGTTGGCCCAAATAAGCCAATCTTTGGACATGGCAGCCAGAGCGATGGACATGCCGCCGGAAGCGGAACCGGTGATGCCGGCGAGCACGTTAACGGTGACAGCTTCCGAGAACAGCGGCGAACCGCCGAACTTGAGGCCGAGCAGGAAGTTAGCAACTTGTTTGAAACCGGGCAGCGAGGCGATAACGTTGCCATAACCAACCTCAGAGGCGGTATTCATGATCGCGAGCAACGAACCAATAGCTCCAGCATTAATTGATCTTGCCATGGTCAGGTTCTTGGGCATCGACTTGTAGCCGATAGCAATCGCAGTCAGAACGCCGAGTAACAGCGATACGATCAGCGACCAGATGCCGATAAGGTTTTTAACGGCAGGAGCCATTAGCGGGGTCTTTT
>JBGSKE010000529.1:0-5005 GCA_041741355.1 Negativicutes bacterium
GCGTACCGGTCGCCTTGGCGACCGACTTCAATCCTGGCAGCTGTTTCAGCGAGTCGATCCCGTTGGTGATTGCCTTGGCGGCGCTTTATATGCAGATGACGCCGGCGGAAATAGTGACAGCGCTGACGATCAATGCGGCAGCGGCGGTGGGCCGGGCCGACCGGGTCGGTAGTCTGGAACCGGGCAAGCAAGGCGATTTCATCCTGTTGGAACATCCGTCTCATTTGTATTTGCCCTATCATGCCGGGGTCAATTGTGTGACAACGGTAGTCAAACAGGGGAGGATCGTCCACGAACGAGGCTGGTGAAGACCTGATAATGGTTCTTGCGTCACTTTTGGGTGGCGTATATATGCGGTATTATTATGCCGCGACGAAGGGAAGCGACCACAATGGAAGAAAACAAGGAGTTCCGATTCTCAATCATGCGCCATATCGGGGTATTGGCTGAGGGAACGAAGGGGTGGAAGAAGGAGGTTAACATGGTCAGCTGGAATGACCGGCCAGCAAAACTGGACATTCGCGAATGGGATGAAAACCATGTCAAAATGTCGAAGGGAATTACATTAAGCGCTGAAGAATCGGGACTGCTGCGCACGCTAATTGATGACGTGGATGGATTGTTCGCAGAGGCGCATTCGTAACAATTCAAGGCCGGGCGATTTGCTCGGCCTTGTAAATTTGCAGCAGGATTTTCCGACAAAATGGAGAATGTTTATTATTAAAAGACTGGAGGTGCTCGTTATGTATGAACAAGAAGTTCTCACTATGCTGAAAACGGAAACGGCTTTTCTCGCCAGTGTGGATGGTAACCAACCGAGAGTCAGGCCGATGAAGCCATGGGTTGACCCGGAGGGACATATCTGGTTATTCAGCCGCTTTGACACAAAAAAAGTTGCCGAATTTAAGGCAAATCCGCGCATAGAATTGTGCGTGGTCGGCAAGAATCAAGAAATGCTGACGATCACTGGGAGGCTGCGCGATGAAACCCGTCCCGGTTCGCCGGTATTCCGGGCGACATTGGATTTGATGTATGGCTCGACACCGGAAATGAAAATGTACTTTCCGGAAAAAGATACTACCGGGCTGGTGCTGTACCGGCTGGTTGTGCATGAAGTTCGTTATATGCGGTCGGACTGCAAACTGGTGACTAGAGTCAATCTGCCGATGGAGCAAAGTCCCGATGTTGATCTGGCCCTTTGCCAGGGCGGTTTCTGTCTGGTCGAAGAGTAACAAAGGTTTGTCGGCAATTAAACAGCAACGGATTCTTCTATACGAAGAAAAGTTGCTGTTTTTCTTTTGCAGAAACAGGCGAAAACTGCTACTATGATCATGAAAGAATTACAGCGAGAAACTTGGCGAGGGGAAAACCATGCTGCAACGGACAGGTTTCTTTGTTATTGTTAAAGCCGTTGGATTTGCCTTGGCTCTGCTGGTGTTGGCCGAGTCCTTGGTCATGGCTGCGCCGAGAGTAATCCGCGCCGCTGATGATGCCGCCTATCCACCGCAGATCATGCTGCGCAATGACGGCAAAGCCGATGGACTGGAAGCCGACCTAATCCGGGCGTTAGAACGGGAAACCGGTTTGCAGGTGGAATGGCAACTGGGAACCTGGTCCGATGCAGTGCAAAAACTGCGCAATCGCCAAGTGGAAATCATTCCGGGCATGAATGTCACGGAGGAACGTAAACGCGAGTTTTTATTCACCCGGCCTTATTTTGAGGACCGGGTTGTATTATTTGTTCCAGTGGACAGCTTTCACATCATCGGCCTGGATGATCTGCGCGACAGGCGGGTGGGAGTTCAAAAAGGCGAGGTGGCGGGGCAATTACTCCGCACGACCAGACCGAACTTAAACTATTATGAGTTTAACAGCCAGCGCGAACTGCTGCAGGCTGTGGCGGAACGGAAAGTCGATGCGGCGGCGGCAAATTACTACGCCGGAAAATATTGGCTGCGGCAGATCGACCTGGAGAAACAAGTTAAGACCAATGGCGAAAGCCTGTTTGTAAACCCGTTCGCCATAGCGGTCCGCGCCGACGATCCGGAACTGAGGAGCCTGCTGGATAACGCGCTGTTACGCCTGGAAGCCAGCGGCGAACTACAGCGAATCAAAGACAAGTGGTTGGGGGAAACCGTGACTTTTTGGGGGATGTCGCGGCAACAACTGTTTCGATATGCCTTTATCGCATTGGCGATGGCAGGAGTGTTTGTTCTTGCGGCACTGCTGTTTATTCGTTGGCTGCAACGAAAAATTGCCGCCGCTACGCTGACGATCGCTGACCAAAACATGGAACTCCAGGCCGCTTATCAACAGTTGACAGCGCAAAACGAAGAGTTGATCGCCCAGGGCGAAGAACTGATGTCCAGCGAGGCAAAAGCTAAAGCCTTGCTGCAGGCGACACCGGATATGATCGTGCGGCTCAGCCGCGAAGGGATTTACCGGGAAATCTACATTCCACAGGGGACCGACGTATTCAATTTTCATTCGATGCGGACCGGTCAGAGCATTTACCAGTCGATTCCGAGCGAACTGGCGGATCGTTTCATGCAACTGATTGGAACCGCTCTGGCTCGGCAGGCGATTCAGACGATAGAATATGATTTGCAGATCAATGACAAGATGGCGTTTCGCGAAAGTCGGATTATTCCGATGGCAAAAGATGAAGTGATGATTATTGTCCGTGATCTGACGGAAAAAAGAGCGACTAGTCGGGCCCTGGAAGAAGCACATCGGCGTCTGCAGGAACAACACGAGCAGCTGCAAGCCCATACCGAGGAATTATCGGTTCTGTATGCCAAATTGTCGGTTTCTGAAGCAACCTTGCGGCAAAAAATCGCGGAAGTGGAACAGAGCCGGCAGGAACTGTCGGCCAGTGAAGAACGTTTCCGCCTGGCGCTTGACGCAGTCAATGACGTGATTTACGACTGGGATTTGCGGACTGGCAAAGTTCAGTGGTCCGATCGCTGGGAACAGCGTCTCGGCTTTTCCTTTGGCAGTGACGGGATCACCATCGCCAATTTCAATGAAGTGGTTCATCCTGAAGACCGGGAGATCCGATTTAAAGCACTGGAAGAGCATCTGGCCGGTCGGGCTGAATATTACACGACCGAGTATCGGTTGAAAACAAAAGATGGCGGCTATTTCTGGGTGCTGAGCCGAGGCAAGGCGGTGTTGGATGCACAGCAACAACCGCTGCGAATTTTGGGCTCGCTGACTGACGTGACGGAAATGAAACTGCGCGAAAACAAAATCCGCCAGTTGGCTTACAGCGACTCGCTGACAGGACTTGCCAACAGGACTCGGTTTCTTGAAGCATTGCAGGAACAGCTGCAAGATGCGGCGGCTACAAAACGGGGCGGCTCTGTGTTGTTCGTGAATATTGATAACTTTAAAAACATCAATGATTCCTTCGGACATGCCTGCGGAGATGATCTTTTGAAGGAAGTGGGCCGCCGGCTATCTGCGGTGGTTGCGGGGTCCGATGTTCTGGCCCGGCTGGGCGGCGACGAATTCGTCGTTCTGTTAAAGCATGAGCGACAGGCCGATCATTACGCCGAAACAATCCTGGCTATCTTTAGTCAGCCGTTTGAAGAATGCGGCCAGAAGTTTTTGCTTTCCGCAAGCATCGGGATTTCCCGCTATCCGGAAAACGGGGTTTTGGCAGGCGACCTGCTGCGCTGCGCCGATACGGCGATGCACGCGGTCAAGCGGACAGGCAAGAATGCCTGGAAATATTATGACGCTGCAATGCACGAAGTAGCTTTGCAAAAACTGCGTCTGGAACACCATTTGCGATTTGCCTTGCAAAATAAAGAGTTTTCACTGCATTACCAACCGATTGTCGACAATTCAGGTGAGTGCGTGCTCGGTATGGAAGCGTTGCTTCGCTGGCGCAACCCGGAACTGGGCATGGTGTCGCCAGTCGACTTCATCCCGTTGGCCGAAGAAACCGGTCTGATCGTGCCGATCGGCGAGTGGGTGCTGCGTTCGGCCTGCGTGTTTGGCGAGAACATTAGGCAGACAGGCAAGCTCAACTTATTCGTTTCGGTGAATATTTCCCCCCGCCAATTAATCAGGGACGATTTTGTCGAGCAGGTTCGCAGCGTGCTAAAAGAAAGCGGATTGCCACCTGGATCGTTGGAATTGGAAATCACCGAAACCTCACTGGTGGAATCCTTTGCCCTGTGTACGCGTAAACTGCAGGAGTTGCGTGATTTGGGCGTCATGGTGGCTCTGGACGATTTCGGGACCGGTTATTCTTCCCTGACTTACCTGAAACGGCTGCCAATCCAAGTGGTAAAAATCGATAAATCCTTTATCGACGATGCAACCGGTGAATCAGGCAGCACGGCAATTTTGGGGACAATGATCGATTTGGCGCATGAACTGGGCTTGCAGGTGGTGGCCGAAGGCGTGGAGGCCGAGTCGCAATTGCAGGTTCTGGCCGAGCGTCGCTGCGATATGATTCAGGGCTACTTAATCAGCCGGCCATTACCAACTGACGAGCTGATCTCCTGGCTGACGTTGCAACGTTAATCGGCTTACAGTTCGTGAAAAAGCCGAATCCATTTCCGACGCATTTTGAGCGATTCGGGGCCGGATTCGGCAAAGTTTGATTCGCTTACTTATTGATCAGGTGTATTAAGGGAAAATCTCGCCAACAGCCGCTTCCATGGCGGCATTTTCTTTTTTCGCTTCGGTCGTGATTTCGGTGATCAGTTCGCGGGTTTCCCGGCAAAACTCGGCATCTTTGATAAAGCCGAGATTGATCTTAACGTTATACAGTGCTCCCTGAATCGCCGCATAGGCCATCAGTCCGGCCACCGCCGCATCGCTGGCGGCATTGGCGTTGCCGATCGGCAGAATGCGGTGCGCCAGTTTCAGAGCTTCCAGACAGTCGCCGGCGACGCCTAGCGGCAGTAGGGCGGCTTTTTTCATTGCCTGTTGAATGGTTTCCAGACGAGTTGCTTTCTCCGCATCGTTCGCTTTGGGTAATTTGTAG
>JBGSKE010000530.1:0-2425 GCA_041741355.1 Negativicutes bacterium
AAGGGATACACCGCCGACCAACGTGATGAAGCGATCAAGCAAACAAATCAGGCTCTGAAAAAACTAGATAATCGCATAGATGCTCTGGAAACAACTATCTCTAATAACTGGGATCAAATTGACAAAGCTGCTCGAGAAAAGGCGCAGAACAGCTTGAAGGAATTACGCAAGCAACGAATTGAGTTGGCTGAGTGGTATGGTGGTTTGAAGAACAGCTCCGGCAGCGCCTGGGAACAAATGAAGAAAGGCTTTTCGGACGCTTATCAGAATATTATTGACGCGTGGGAAAAAGTTAAGCGCGAAAACTAACCGGCAATAAGGAAAACAGGCCTGAGGCAATGGAATAAAATCCCCGGGTTTTCTTATGGAATCCTCCTTTCGACGCTCTATTGTACTTTACGCTAAATTATCATAAGCTAGAAGTATATAGTCCGGCACTGGGGCATTGGCGAGCTGACGGAGGATATGGTTGAGCTTCTCGAGCAATCACAGCTTCCTAAAGGAGTTGCATAACCGAAAATGAAGGATAATGTAAATGTCGCGAACGCAGGCGCGGTCGTCTCAGTGCGCGGCAGCGTTGTCGACATTAGGTTCGACCAAAAATTGCCGCCGATTCATTCGCTATTGCTCGCTGGCGATAAACAAGAAATTATTATCGAAGTGTTGGCGCAACTCGACGCCGGGCAAGTTCGCGGGATCGCGTTGACGCCGACGCAGGGCCTTGGCCGCGGCATGAAAGTGACTGATACGGGAGGGCCCTTAAAAGCGCCGGTAGGCAAGCAGATTCTTTCCCGCATGTTTGACGTGTTTGGCAACGTCATTGACCGAAAACAGGCGCCGTCTGATGTGGAGTGGCGCTCTGTGCACAGCGAGCCGCCGCCTCTGGCCCGGCGGTCCACCAAGTCTGAAATCTTTGAGACGGGAATCAAGGCGATTGATGTGCTGGCGCCTCTTGAACGTGGCGGCAAAGCCGGCCTGTTCGGCGGCGCCGGTGTGGGCAAGACGGTGTTGCTTACCGAAATGATTCACAATATGATCGGACACCAACAGGGCGTCAGTATATTTTGTGGTATTGGCGAACGGTGCCGCGAAGGGGAAGAGCTTTACCGCGAAATGAAGGAAGCCGGCGTATTGCCGAATATGGTGATGCTGTTCGGTCAGATGAATGAACCGCCGGGCAGCCGTTTTCGCGTGGGCCACGCCGCACTGACGATGGCCGAATATTTTCGCGACGACGAGCGCAGAGATGTATTGCTACTCATCGATAATATTTTTCGCTTCATCCAGGCCGGCATGGAAATCTCCGGCATGATGGGGCAAATGCCATCGCGACTTGGTTATCAACCTACATTAAGCACCGAGTTGTCGCAGTTGGAAGAACGAATCGCCAACACGGATAGTGGAGCGATCACTTCCATTCAGGCAGTGTACGTGCCGGCGGATGATTTTACCGATCCGGCGGCAGTGCATACCTTTTCGCATCTTTCCGCATCGATTGTGCTGTCGCGTAAGCGGGCGAGCGAAGGGCTTTATCCGGCTGTCGACTTGCTGAAATCAAGTTCCAAAATGGCCACGCCGGGGATTGTAGGAGAACGGCATTATCGCCTGGCGCAGGAAATCAGGCGAACACTCGCCCAATATCAAGGGCTCAAGGATATCATTTCGATGCTTGGGTTGGAACAACTTTCGACCGAAGATCGTGCTGTGGTCGCAAGGGCAAGGCGTCTGGAGCGATTCTTTACCCAGCCTTTTTTCTCCACCGAACAGTTCAGCGGTATCCCGGGGAAACTGGTAACCCTGGCAGAATCGCTGGATGGTTGCGAACGGATTTTGAACGATCAATTCAAAGACTACCCTGAGAGTTCGCTCTATATGATCGGCGCGGTTGATGAAGCGGACGAGAAAAAAAGCAGGACATTATGAAGCTTAAGGTTTTGTTGCCGTCTCGGGTCTTTGTCGATAAAACCGAAGTATTGCGAATTATCGCTGAGACCGCCGCAGGCTCATTCGGTATTTTGCCGCGACGGCTCGATTGTGTGGCTGCGCTCGTGCCGGGAATTCTGACCTACGAAACCGAAGCGGAAGGTGAGCAATACCTCGCTGTGAACGGAGGGGTACTGGTCAAGACCGGACCGGAGGTTCTAATTTCAGTGCGAAACGCCATTCGAGGAACAGATCTCAGCCGTTTGCGCGAAAAAGTTGAACAGGAGATTCGAGCCCTGAATGAGCAGGAGAAGCAGGTTCGTTCGGTGGTAGCAAAAATGGAGAGCGATTTTATCCGTCGCTTAGTGGAGTTTCATCATGAATGAAAAAAAGGAAATTAATGATTCTAAAACCGGCAACTCTTTTAGTCGGGAAGTCGGGATTAAAGCGACAAGGAAGCTTAAGTCGCGGCGCAGTTCGCCGGGGGTCTGGTTTGGTCTGG
>JBGSKE010000531.1:0-9110 GCA_041741355.1 Negativicutes bacterium
GACGAGCCGCACGCCGCAGCCATCGCTCGCGCGATTGTCGCCAACATAAACGCGGGGATGGATCTATCGACAACAACGCAACTCCGCAATCTGATCAAAGACGCGCTGAAATTTGTGCCGCAAATCGGCGACGAAGAGATCAAAAAATCCTGTCAGCGCTGTTTTCAAGCCTTGCGAATCGATATCAACCAAGAGTTTGAAGTACTCGATGAGTTTTTAGAAAAACTGCCTGATGTGCTTGCTCCGGGCGGGCGCGTTGCCATCCTGACGTTTCATTCCGGTGAGGATCGCCGGGTGAAAAAGTCTTTTAAGCAGTTTTTACATGAAGGCGTTTATCAGGACATTGCGTCCGAGCCGATCCGTCCATCCGCCGAAGAATGCCATGCCAATAGTCGTGCGCGATCCGCCAAATTACGCTGGGCGATCAAAGCGCAATAAATAAAGACTTCCGGTTGTTTTGCCGGAAGCCTTTATTTCAGAAACAAGTCCTCGTGCCCGGATACACCATCATCCTAATAAAATTGTTTCCAGTCGTCAAAATTGCCAACCGAAGTAAACAACTAGATTCCATTGGGGGAGCGCGCATCGCAAGATTCGCGATAGTTTGATGGAGTTTGTGGCGGGATGTTGTTTGCATTATTGAACGGCCATACTTTTAAACGAAATTTGAGTTTCGCACAAAGGTACGTCCCCTTTATGGGGCGAGGTGCGTTTGCGATGGCAGGATTATCCCTTTACACAAAATCGTTGAAGCAATTGCCAGCAGTTCATTCCCGACTGAACTACCAAAAGACTCAGTCAATATGGCAGATCAAATCCAATTACCATTCTTGTTTTGCATCATACAATAGCTGTTTTTTTAGGGCAAGCAATTTATCGCTTAGATCAACCCGCATCTGTTCTGGGTTGATCAGTCGTTTATGTTCGTCCCAGAGCGTTTCCATTTCCGATTGAGCGTACGCCTTGATTTCCAATAAAGACGGTTGTTTATACACGCAACAGCCGTTTTGGAAAATAGGAATCAGCATTTCTCTAAGCTCGTAGGATGAGGGAGGAAGGCTAATCTTTTTCCAGGCATGGGTTTCATCCGACAACAGTAATTCCTTGTCATTGTCCAGCGTTTCATTCGCCAGCGTAATCAAATCTGCTTTAATTTTTCCTTCCTGGTAGACCCGGTAAAGTTTTTTAAAGCCCGGATTGGTCATTTTCTCTACGTTGTCAGAAATTTTCATCTTGGCTACCATCTGATCGGCCTCATATTCAGCGGCGAGTTTATACACCCCGCCCATGGATGAGGCGCCATCCGAGGTAATCAATTTGGTCCCCACGCCCCAAACCCTTATCTTTGCGCCTTGCATCTTGAGATCGCGAATAATATATTCATCCAGATCATTGGAGGCGCTGATCACAGCCGCTTGCATGCCCGCCTCATCAAGCATTTTTCGTGCTTCCTTCGATAAATAAGCCAAATCCCCACTGTCAAACCGGATACCATACTTGCCTAGCTTGACGCCGCTATCCATTAACTCCTTAAATACAGCGATCGCGTTGGGAACTCCGCTACGCAACGAGTTATACGTATCTACCAATAGTATGGCATTGCTGGGATATTGCCTGGCATATTCGCGAAATGCGTCGATTTCTGTTGGAAAACTCATAACCCAGCTGTGCGCCATTGTACCGGCCACTGGTATGCCAAACATTTTGCCGGCCAGCACGTTGGATGTAGCGTCAAATCCACCAACTACGGCAGCTCTGGCGCCATATATTCCGGCATCAGCTCCATGGGCGCGACGCAAACCGAATTCCAGCAGCAAATCCTCGGGGGCAACCGTTCTAATCCGGCTAGCTTTCGTACAAATAAGGCTTTCATGGTTGAGAAACATCGACAGCGCAGTTTCGATCAATTGCGCTTCCATAAAATTCGCCTGCACAATTAACAGGGGCTCGCCTGGAAAAGCCACAGTCCCTTCCGGAATTGACCATATGTCGCCCGTAAAACGAAAATGCAACAAGTAGTTTAAAAATTCTTCTTTAAAGATCCCTAGCGAACGCAGATACTCAATATCTTCCTCATTAAAAAACAATTCTTGAATGTACTGTATCACATGCTCCAGTCCGGCAAAAACCGTATAGCCGCCGTGATAAGGATTGCCCCGGTAAAAACGGTCAAATACAGCCCGGACATTTGCTTTGCCGGCAAAGTACCATCCCTGCATCATTGTGAGCTCATATAGGTCTGTTAGTAATGTAAGATGTCTCATTCTTGTTTTTCACTTCCACTTATAAATTCCTACTTTAGTTTTCTACCCTTTGCAACCCATCTCCTGCAAAAATAAGCGCGTGGTGAAATGAGCAGAGGTTTCGGCGCTGAGAATGAAAACAGGAGTTGCTCCAGCCTGGTGGACGAGCTTGGCGTTCATCAAAACACAGTTTAGAAATGGGTTCAGCATTATAACGAGAGCCCAGAGCAAGCCTTTCCTGCGTTGGGAAACCTTAAACCGGATGACGATGCAATGCGAAAATCCCATCGCCGCATTAAAGAACTTGGGACAGAGGCCAATATTTTAAAGCAAGCAACGGTATCCTTCGCAAAGAACAGCAGGTAAAATATTTGGCTCATTCATGACCATCGCCGAAAACATGCTGTCTGAAATGTATGTCGCGTCATCAACTGTACCAATAGAGCCCCTAAAATTCATGTTAAAACACCGATGGTTTGCGCGGCAATGCGTAAACTTCCGGTGTTTTTTATCGTCGTGGCAATTTTGTTCGTTACCCCGGCCTGTTCTCGTTTTTACCCTGCTATTTCCCATAGTCGACCCGGATTGTTTTCCCTGACTGGTAAATCAACGTATCGCCCGGTTTGGTTTCGGCAATCACTGCGCCGCGGCGAATCGAAAACCGCACCGGAGTCTGTCGCCTGACCGCGTCGTATCCATCCTTGGCCGGCAACACGATCAAATTGGCCGGTTTACCCACGGCTATTCCATAGCCGTCCAGGATGCCAAGCGCACGGGCGCTGTTGACTGTGATCAGGTCGAGCGATTGTTGAATTTGTTCATAACCCATGATTTGGCAGACATGCAACCCCATATGCAGGACTTGCAACATATTACCGGTCCCGAGCGGATACCAGGGATCGAAGATGTCGTCATGCCCGAAGCAGACATTGATGCCTTTTTCCAGCATCTCCTTGACCCGGGTCACGCCGCGCCGTTTAGGATAGTTGTCGTAGCGACCCTGCAGATGGATATTGACCAGAGGATTGGCGACAAAATTGATGCCGGAGAGTTTGAGCAACCGGAACAGTTTGTCGGCATAGGCATTGTTGTAAGAGTGCATCGCCGTCGTATGGCTGGCCGTAACCCGCTCGCCCAACCTCCGCCGCCAAGCCTCGGCTGCCGCCACTTCGACGAAGCGGGACTGCTCATCATCAATCTCGTCACAATGAATATCGATCAACCGGTCGTACTTCTCAGCCAAATCAAATGTTGACCGGACCGACTCCACACCATATTCACGGGTGAATTCAAAATGGGGAATCCCGCCCACGACATCGGCACCCAGCTTCAGCGCTTCCTCCAACAGTTCCAGCCCACCCGCATAGGAATGAATCCCTTCCTGCGGAAATGCAACGATCTGCAGATCGACCAGCGGCGACATCGTCCGACGCACTTCCAGCATCGCTTGCAAAGCAACCAGTTGCGGGTCCGTCACGTCGACATGGGTCCGCACATGCTGTATACCTTGAGCCGCCTGCCATTGCAGCGCGGTCGTAGCCCGGGCTATTACGTCGGCGGTCGACAATAGTTTCTTGCGTTCTGCCCAGCGTTCGATTCCTTCGAACAGAGTCCCGCTGCGGTTCCAAGCCGGTTCTCCGGCTGTCAGCGCCGTATCAAGGTGAATATGCGGTTCGACAAATGGCGGCAGCGCCAGCCCTTCCTCCCCGTCAATCACCTGATGAAATTCAGCGCCCGCCGCTTTCGGGGCACACTCCTGCCGCAGCATCTCCTGTGATGGTTCAATTCGGCTAATCAACCCATCTTTCATCGCAATTTGCCAAAAGCCTTCTCGATTCGGCAGTTTGATATTCTTCAACAGCACTCGCGCCGCCCCCCCCTTCTTCTTATTAGGCCGCATCGCTTAGCTTCCGCTCCTTCCGAGCACGGTTCGCCTCTAGACAGTTCTCTTTAACGCCAGCCTTTTCCTGCAAACCATTATCCGGCGGCGGCGATGCTTTTCTTATTCTTTAAATAGTTTAAAAATCCTCAGAACCTGTCCAAATACGATACTCTTATCTCTAGCAAGGTAAGATCAGGATTATTCTGAGGAGAGCTTGATAGTATGGCTGGCAGTCTGCGAGTCGGAATCGACATCGGTTCCACCACGATCAAAATCGTCGTTCTCGATGAACACAGCAGTATTGTGTTTCAACAATACGCACGGCATTTTTCCGACATCACGGCTGCGTTGCAGAGTGTCGTCGGCAAAGCGCACCGCGTGCTGAAGCAAAAACTGATGTCGGTGATGCTGACCGGCTCGGCCGGCATCGGCATCTCGCAGTCGCTGGGGTTGCCGTTTGTCCAGGAAGTCATCGCCGCCTCGACAGCGATCAGAAGCATCATCCCCTATGCCGATACCGCGATCGAACTCGGTGGCGAAGATGCCAAAATCACCTATTTCAGCGGCACCGTGGAGCAACGAATGAATGGAGTCTGCGCAGGCGGCACCGGCGCTTTCATCGATCACATGGCGGATCTGCTGAACACAGACCCGCAAGGTCTGAACGAACTGGCCAAAAACGCTAAAACCATTCACCCGATTGCTTCCCGTTGCGGCGTGTTCGCCAAAACCGATGTGCAGGCGCTAATGAATGACGGGGCGGCCAAAGAAGACATTGCCGCCTCCATCTTGCAGGCTGTCGTCAATCAGACCATCGGCGGCTTGGCCCAGGGGCGGGCGATCAGCGGCAAAGTCGCCATGCTGGGCGGACCGTTGCATTTCTTGTCGGAACTGCGGCGGCGATTTAGCGAAACGTTGGGGTTGACTCCCGATCAGGTGCTGACACCGGAGTGCGCCCCCTATTTCGTCGCGATCGGCGCTGCCATGGCGCTGCAATCCGAACCGGTTTCCTACGAATCATTGCGGAAAAAAGCCTTCCCGCAACTGACTGATTTCCGGCTGAGCCAGGAATCCCCTCTAGCTCCGCTATTCGACAGCCCCGCGGACTACGTGGCGTTTGCCCGCCGCCACCAAGCCAACCGGGTCCAGCGCGCCGACCTGTCCAGTCATAGCGGCGATGCATTTCTGGGCATCGATGCCGGTTCGACTACCACAAAACTCGCGCTGATCGATGCCAACGGGGCCCTGTTGCATTCTTTCTACGGCAGCAACCAGGGCAAGCCGTTGGACACAGTCATCGAAGCGTTGAAACAGTTGTTCAGACTGCTGCCGCCCGGGCTGCGAATCGCCGGCTCGTCGGTCACCGGCTATGGCGAGCACTATATCAAAGCGGCGCTGGGCGTCGATATCGGCGAAGTTGAAACCGTAGCGCACCTGAAGGCCGCCCGTCAGTTTGCGCCCGAAGTGACTGCGGTGCTTGATATCGGCGGGCAGGACATGAAAAGCTTTTGTGTAAAGAATGGCGTCATTGACTCCATCGTCCTCAACGAAGCCTGCTCCTCCGGTTGCGGTTCCTTTATCGAAAGCTTCGCCCATGCGTTGGGACTGAGCATCAACGAGTTCGCGCAGCTGGGCCTCCAAGCGAAAAACCCAGTCAATTTGGGCACCCGCTGCACGGTTTTTATGAACTCCAAAGTCAAACAGGCGCAAAAAGAAGGCGCGGCCATCAGTGACATTTCGGCCGGCATTTCGTTTTCGATCATTAAAAACGCCTTGTTCAAGGTGATTCGGTTAAAAAACACCGCCGACCTCGGCGACACCATTGTGGTGCAGGGCGGCACATTCTACAACGATTCGGTGCTGCGGGCCGCTGAGCAGATTTTGGGCCGCCCGCTGATCAGGCCCGACATCGCCGGATTGATGGGCGCATATGGCGCGGCGCTGATCGCCAGGGAACGAGTGAGCGCGGGCGCGGCGAGTTCGCTGATATCACCGGCGGCGCTGGAAGAGTTCAGCACAATCAGCAGCAGCTACCGTTGCAAATTGTGCGGCAATCAATGTCTGATCACCAGTCAAAAGTTTTCCAACGGTACAACTTATCACGCCGGCAATCGCTGCGAGCGGGGCGTCGGCAAAATCAGATCAGGCGAACCGCTGCCCAATTTGTACGCCTACAAGTTTGCGCGGTTGTTCCAGTACGAACCGCTGGCCGAATCGCGGGCCTGGCGCGGCACGATCGGGTTGCCTCGGGTACTGAACATGTATGAGGACTATCCCTTCTGGTTCACTTTTTTTAGCCGTTTAGGCTATCGGGTGATCCTGTCGGCGCTATCTTCCCGCCAACTATATGAACAGGGCATGAATTCCATTCCTTCCGACTCGATCTGCTACCCGGCCAAGTTAGTGCACGGTCATATCGCCGATTTGTTGCAGCGCGGCGTCACCAAGATCTTTTACCCCAGTATTCCTTACAATCGCCAGGAGCAGCCGCAAGCCGACAACTGTTATACCTGCCCGGTTGTCACTTCCTACCCCGACACGGTCAAGGCCAACATGGACGGACTGCGCGATCCGGCAGCGATCTTTTATCATCCTTTCCTGCCACTGCCGCAGCGTTCAGCGCTGATCAAGCGACTGCTGCAGGAACTCGGCGCGGAACGGATACCCCGCCAGGAATTGACCGCTGCTGTCGATGCCGGCTATCAAGAACTGGACTGTTACAAAGCCGATGTTCGCCGCGCTGGACAAGCGGCTCTTGACTACATCGAACGGACAGGCGCCAAAGGGGTTGTTCTGGCAGGGCGGCCTTACCATATCGACCCGGAAATTCACCATGGCCTGCCCGAACTGGTGCAAGCCATGGGACTAGTCATTTTGTCCGAGGATTCCGTAAGCCACTTGGGCAACGTCGAACGCCCGCTACGCGTGGTCGACCAATGGGTCTATCATTCCCGTTTGTACGCAGCAGCCGATTTTTGCCTCGATCAGCCGAACCTCGAATTGATCCAGATCACCTCATTCGGCTGTGGGCTCGATGCGGTAACCATCGATCAGGTCAAAGAAATTCTCGATACCCAGCAAAAAATTTATACCGTGATCAAGCTGGATGAAATCAGCAATCTCGGTGCAGCCCGAATTCGGCTGCGTTCGCTGATGGCCACGCGCGACGAACGGCAATCCCGGGCAGAAAACCGACGGACGGAAAGGCAGCAGGCCAGGCAAGAACGCAGATCGGTTCCTGCCTTACTGCCGGGACGCACCCTGCTGGCGCCTCAACTATCGCCGATTCACTTCCAATTCCTCGCCGCCGCTTTCCAGCAGATCGGACTTCAATTAGCTGTTGCGCCGCTGCCTGACAGGAAGGCGATTGAAGAGGGACTGAAATACGTCAATAACGATGCCTGCTTTCCTGCCGTTCTGGTCATCGGCCAACTCCTGCAGGCTTTGCAGTCCGGCCAATACCCGCCGGGCAGCACTTCGGTGTTGCTGTCGCAAACCGGTGGCTGTTGTCGGGCTACCAATTACGCCGCTCTGGCGCGCAAGGCGTTGGAGGACGCCGGATTCTCGCAGGTACCGGTGCTGGTTTTTGGTCAGAGCGCTCCGGCAAGCCTGACAGGTGGTTGGTCATTGCTGCGCAATCTGATCATCGGCACGCTCTATGGCGATTTGCTGATGCGATTGTTGTACCGGGTCCGACCGTATGAGCTCAACCCCGGTGCGGCCCAGGCGCTTTACGACAAATGGTCCGCCAAATGTTGCTATGATATGGCGCGCGGCGGCGCAGCCGACTTCTCCGAAAACGTGCGGGCAATCGTTGACGAGTTTGACGCGTTGCCGATCGCCGAACAAGTAAAACCCCGCGTCGGCCTGGTCGGCGAAATCTTGGTGAAATATCACCCGGTCGCCAATAATGATCTGGTAGAGCTGTTGGAAAGCGAAGGCGCGGAGGTCGTTGTCCCTGACTTGATGGATTTCTTTTTGTACTGCGCCTATGACGGCAAAATTGAATATGATTTCCTGGCCGGCACATTAATTGGCAAGTGGAAAGGTTCGCTGTTCATCAAAATCGCCGAGTATTATCGCCGCCCGATCCGCAAGGCGCTCTCACTGAGTCGGCGGTTTTCGCCGCCGCTTGCACTCGGGCAACTGGCCCAACTGGCTGCCAAACATGTTTCGCTCGGCAATCTTGCCGGCGAAGGTTGGTTGTTGACGGCGGAAATGGTTGAGTTGATCCATTCCGGCGTGGCCAATATCATCTGCATGCAGCCATTTGCCTGCCTGCCCAACCACATCACCGGCAAAGGCATTCTCGGCGAGTTGCGGCGCAGTTACCCGCAAGCTAACATCGTGCCAATTGATTACGATCCTGGCGCGAGCGAGGTCAATCAACTGAACCGGATCAAACTGATGCTGGCTGTTGCCGTCAATCATAAGGCCGACTAAAATTCGAGATACAGCAAAGCCCGGCCCTGCTGCACAGTTTACGACTGGCGGCAAGTCCGGGTTTATTTTTTCGGGCGAAAATAGACAAATCCGCCGCCAAGCGCCGTCGTGTCCAGCCACAAAGCCAGATCGACGGTTTTGATTTTCCCTTCATCCAGCGTTTTCAGCAACGCGCGCGAACCATCTTTCGCATACTCCAGCCCAATAACCGTCACCCAGTGCCAGCGATGCAGGTTGGCCTCCTCGCCATTACAAAGGTTCAGAAATGCAACTGGCGCGTCCTGACCCAATCCGTCAACCAGAAATCGGATGGTTTCCGACAAAGTCGGACGATCGCTGCGTTCTTCCGGTACATTGCAACACGCATGCACGACCGGTCTTTGTTTCGCCGCCGCATAAGACAACAGTGACTGGTAAAACAACTGAGTCGTCGGCATGCCCCGTTCGGTCGGCGTGACGTAGTTCCAGACCTCCTCCATTCGAGCAAGCCATTCTTGCTGGCTAAAACAAAGGTTGCCGGGCCGGAACAAGTAATAAAACAA
>JBGSKE010000532.1:0-3570 GCA_041741355.1 Negativicutes bacterium
ACTGACGCCCAACGTCAGCAACATCCAGACTGTTGCCGTCGCAGTTCAAAACGCCGGCGCCGATGCCCTGGCAGCGATCAACACTGTGCAGTGCCTGACAGGCATTGACATTGAAACCTTTGAACCGTTGCCATCCGTCAAAGGCTACAGCGCCTTCGGCGGTTACTCCGGCAGCGCGGTCAAACCGATCGGCTTGCGCTGCGTCGCCCAATTGGCCCAGGCAACCAACTTGCCACTGCAGGGGATCGGCGGCATTGCCAACTGGCAGGACATCGTCGAATATTTCGCAGTGGGCTCCAGTGCGGTACAAGTCTGCACCGCCGTTATGTTGCATGGCTATGGCATCATCACACCGCTGCTCGCCGGTCTGGAAAGCTATCTCGACCGCAAGGGAATTCAGCAACTCAGCAATATTACCGGTGCAGCTATTCCCAAAATCACCGCCCGCGAGCGGCTAGACATGCACTGGAAACGACAGGCCAGTGTGATCGCGCCGGAAAAATGCACCCGCTGCGCCAAATGCCTGGTGGCCTGCAGTGAGTGCGGTCAATTGGCGATCCGCTTCGTCGATAAACTGGTGACCATTGACAGTGAACGCTGCGACGGTTGCTCGCTGTGCACCCACGTCTGTCCGCAGGGAGTGCTGGCCCTGCGTTGAACTCCCGATCAGAACCGGAATTTGCTCACTGCGGTCTGCAAGTCCAGCGATAGTTTGGCCAGAGCCTGACTCGACGCCGCAATCTCTTCCATCGAAGCCGACTGCTCTTCGGTAGCTGCCGAAACGTTTTGCGACTCATTGGCCGTTTCACGGCTGACACTCTCAACATCCCGGATGGAGCTGACAATTCGCTGCGTCCCAACTGCTGCCTCATTAATCGCCTTGGCTATCAGCGAAACCTGATCGGTAACCTGGCGAATCCGTCCATTGATCGAGCCAAAACTGTTGCCTGCCACATTAACCAGTTCCACGCCGGTGGAAATGTCGCGAATCGCGTGGTCGATCGCACCAACCACATTGCCAATGCTGTTGTGATTCTGGTCGATCAGGCTCTTGATTTGCTGGGCAGCCACTTCCGACTGTTCCGCCAGTTTGCGGACTTCTTCCGCGACCACGGCAAAGCCGCGTCCCTGTTCACCGGCCCGGGCAGCCTCAATGGCGGCATTCAGCGCCAACAGGTTGGTCTGGCCGGCAATGGTGGAAATCAGATTGACTATTTCACCGATCTTGGCCGAACTCGACTTGAGTTCTTCTGCGGCAACCTGGGCCTGCCGCGCCCCCGTATTGACTTCGCCCATCTGGGTCACAGCACGATCGACTGACGTTTTTCCTTCCAATGCAGCGCTGGCCGTCTGCTCCGACAGGGTTGCCATCTCAGCCGCGGTCGCCGACACCTCTTCCATCGTAGCTGAAATTTCTTCGACGATAGAGGAGGTTTCATTTACGGCGGCCACTTGTTTTTGACTGCCTTCCGCCACCATCGTGATCGAAGTCGCCACAGTAGTCGCCGTTTGCGCCGATTGCTGCGCGCTGGCGGTCAGTTGCTCAGATGCGGCCGCAACCTGTTCGGCTGATTGACTGGTTTGCCGGATCAGCGAACGCAGATTGCCGAGCATATTACGGAAACTCTCGGCCAATACCCCGATTTCATCCCGGCTGGCGGACTGCTGGACCTGAACCAATAGGTTGCCTGTCGCTACCTGTTGCGCGATTGTCGCCATCTCTTTGATTGGATTTGAAATTGAACGGGCAATAAAGAACAGTACTGCGATAATCAGCAACACGCCGATAAAACTCATCAACGCAGACAGTTTGGCCATATTCGCCACTGGCTCAAAGAGCTCGCTGCGCGGTACTCCGACAACCAAGGCCCAGCCTGTTTTGCCGACCGGGTCAGAAAAATAAAGTTTGCCGACATTATTAAAGAAAAACTCCTGATAGGTCGGTTTACCGGACAGGAAATCTTTGCCTGGTGCAGCAAAAGCGCCATTTTGCAGTTTGAAGATATTGTCTTCGAACTTCAGTGTTTCATGATATACATAGCCGCCCTGACGGTTCAATATAAAGGCGCTACCGGTCTTGCCCGATTTAATTGATTTGGCAATCTCCTGGATCTCCTGCAATGCCAGGTCAACGCCCACAACCCCAATGACCCTATTACCGGATCGGATGGCCTGGGCCACGCTGATTACCGGCTTTTTGGTGATCGCATCGATATAAACATCGGTATAGTATGCGCCTTGCATTTCCAGCGCCTTCTTGTACCAGTCCCGGGTGCGCGGATCATAATCGGCTGGTGGAACCCAGCCTGTTCCATCAATAAACCGCTTATCCTCCAAGCCAACATACAGGTCCCCTACTCCCGGCGTGTTTTTGGTTAGTTCCACCACCGTCTTGCGCAACTCCGCTTCCGGCGGCAGACTCACCCCATACTCTTTGGCCAGAGTGCTGACGAGAGCTTCCTTTTCCACCAGTTTTTTCTGGATCTCTTGGCTATAGTTTGCGACCAGGAACATCGCGGACCGGCGAATTTGCGTATCCAACGCTGCAGACGCCTGATAATAGGTAAACACCGACAAAGCAATCAGTACCAGGATCACCGGAATCGACAAGAACAGGATCATCCGATTGCGCAAATTCATATTTGTTTCCTCCTAAATTAACGCTAATCCCGCCGACAATTCTCTCTTTGTATAAATCTTCACTCTATTTATATTAAAACATACTCCATCTGCATTGTCATTACCATTTACTTACTATTTCACCGTCTCCTTCCATTTCTCAACCAAGGCCTTCCGGTTTTTGCCCGCCCAGGCGAAATCATAAACAATCAAGCGAGTGTTCTGTCGCAGTGAGTCAACGGCAGGCGGCGATTTTGCCTCCGGCAGGGCGGGAAACTGATACGACCCAACACTTTGGCCAATCTCCTGGGCTTTTTTTGACAGTGCCCAATCGACGAATTTTCGTGCGGCCAGTTGTCCCGGCCCATTTTTGACGATAGCGACCGCGCCGATTTCATAGCCTGTTCCTTCGCGCGGCGTGCCGATAATAAGGTCCTGCATTCCCTGCTCCCGCAGACGAATCGCATCCTGCAGGAACGCTACGCCAACTGCGGCCTCGCCTTTTCCCACCATTTGCACGGCAGTTACCGCCGACTTGGGATACTCTTTCACCTGTCCATGCAGCTTTTTCATGTATTGCAGCGCTGCCGGTTCGCCTTGCAGCTGCACCAACGTCGCCAACATGGTGTACGCCGCGCCGGCTGTGCCGGGATTTGCAATCATTACTTTTCCTTTTAGCTCTGTTCGCAACAAATCGTTCCAGGTCATGGGCAACGGAACGCCTAGTTCGGTCAGATTTTTTTTGTTGGCGACAAACCCGATATAGCCGATATAAATCCCGGTCCAGTAGTCGCCGGGGTCTTTCATTGTCGCCGGAATCGCCGCCGCTTGCGGCGATTCGTATTTTTCCAGCAGTCCTTCCGCTTTGGCCTGAATATAACCATCCGCCGAACCGCCATACAAAACGCTGGCCTGCGGCGAGCGTTTCTCCGCCCTGACCCGGGCGATCAT
>JBGSKE010000533.1:0-3292 GCA_041741355.1 Negativicutes bacterium
GCATGCCGAATACTGCGGCAATCGCATAGACTGGTTTCGTTCCCCATTTATCAATAATCATACCGCTAAAAAATGCTGTGATAGCATAGATTGTCATCATCAACGAATAGCCCAGCGAAACCTCGGCGCCGGTCCATTTCATGGTCGAGGCCATTGGCCCGGACAACACCGCAAAAGTGGCGCGATACCCAAATAAGCAGAAAACTGCTAGAAAAGATGCAGCTATAACGCTATAGGACATCCCTTTGGCGTTTTGGTTTTCCATTTTCTCTCCTCCTTGTCGCTGTTTCAATTTTCAAATAATACTTCTTATTTAAGGAGGGCGCAATTACCACTACGCCCTCCTTCACATCACTGGAATTATTTACTGAAGTGCTCGCATTCGCCTGCTTTAAGATCAGCGTAGGTCCAGTCCTTGACTTTGAAGCCTTCGCAGCAACCGATCCCCATTTCGTCAGCATTCGTGAATTTGTTGCAGAACTTGCATTTAGGCATTTCCACGAACTTCGGGCATACCGGTCCATCTATCAGAATAATCTTGTCACCATTGGCATGGCACATGCCTTTCGCAACGTCGATAGCGATGAAGTTCCGGCAATCCATGTGGTTCAAATTTTCTTTTTTCATTCCCTTACACTCCTTCGTATTCGGTTCTGGCGACAATTTCATCCTGAATTGGTTTGCCGATTTCCACCCAGTATTGAGTGAATCCTGCTACGCGGACCAACAGTTCGCGATAGTTTTCCTGATGCTCCTGGGCATCTTTGAGCATCTTGGAGTCGACGATATTGAACTGGATGTGATAGCCGCCCCGGCGCATATAGGCCCGGGTCAGTTCGAGCAGTTTTTTGGAGCCTTCGATCCCATGGACAGCACTCGGATGAATTTTCAGGTTCATCTGGGAGTTCTGAGATTGGGAATGGTCCCAGCAGCAGGCGGATTCGAACAACGCATAGGCGCCGTTACGGTCTGTTCCCGGATAAGCGGACATCGAGCCGTCAGCAAACGTTGTGCCGGCCAGGCGTCCATCGGAGGTTGCCAGTGTGGAGGCACCCTGCGCTCCGTGAGTTGACACGGAAATTTGGCAGGAATACATCGGTTTGGCATACAGGGATTGATAGTTGTGACACATGTTACAGAACCATTCTTCGTAATCTTTCAGGATAGAGTCCGCGTACACGTCATCATTGCCATACTTCGGCGCTTTCAGGCAATCACTGTGAATTTCGTCGTACTTGCCGGTATCGTCATCGCGTTTTTCCTGGGCAGCCAGCGAGAAACTGCCGATGTCCGATGCTTTCTTGAAACCGAAATTGTTCATGATCGCGTCTTTCATTTGTTCCAGGGTATATTTTTTGTCGTCATAAACCACTTTTTTCAAACCGGCCATTGCATTGACTTGGCTGATTTGGCCGCAGCTCTCGATGTTGAAGGTGGCATTGAACCGATAGCCCATGTTGCCGATGTGATGTCCTCTGTCAATACAGTCGGGTTTCAACAGCGAATTATAGATGGCCATATTGTGTTTCCGCCAGATATCATGCTGGATATTGTTGGTTGTCGCCAGACAATCCACGACGGTCTCGTAATATTCCTTGAATTGGGCAACGACCTCCTCAAAGGTTCCCAGTTTCTTGTTGTGGGGAGGCAGAACCTGAAGTCCCGTACGATGATCTTTTCCATTGAACAGAACCATTTCCAGAACTTTGGGATTTGAGATGAAGTGAACGCCTACGGAGGTCGGTTGGCCAGCGCCACCGGGAACCCAGTATTTCTTGCCATTCAGGGTCAGTTCTTTCCAGACGCAAGGGGACGTTTCGAGACAGCCGCCGATAGCAACGGCGCGAGCATCTTCCAGTGTCATCCCTTCCGGTCCATACTGTTTCAGCATGAACTCGACTGCACCGCGGAAATTCATCCATGCGGGATATCCTGTTCCGGCTTTTTCGCATTCGATACATTTCAACAGGAACTCTTCCGGCAGTTTTTCGTCATAGAAACATGACAACGTCGGGTTGGTTGTCTGGCAAGTAATACCGGCTTCGACAATCAGGGTTTCCAGACGATTCGCCGCCGACTGACCGTCGCGGGTAAGTCCGCCGAGGGTCAGGTTGTTGAAGGTATTGGAGGAAAGAACGCCAGCAACGACGCCCATCGAAGCGAAGCAATCGATGCATGTCATCTTTACGCGATGACTTTCGAGCAGTTCGAGGACTTCCTCTTCGGTCGTGCGCCCGGCTTCGATGTCCTGTTCGAACCAAGGATTCAGGACCTGACCGACGCGACCGGGCGACATGCCGGAAATCGCATCTTCCTGCAGAACTCCGATATGAATCAAATATAACATTTGCAGCGCTTCACGGAAAGTCCGGGGTTGCTTGTGGGCAATCCATTCCATACATTCGGCGATTTCTGCGAACTCCGCTTTTTGCGCTTTGTCTTCCGTGGTCGCTGCAAGCCGTTTGGCTTCCTTGGCATAGTTCAGATACCAGGCTTGTACGCCTTCGAGCACCAGTTTAGCCGCTTCGTAGAAATACAGGCGATCCATGCCGGCGATTCCATCGCCATCAGGACGGCCCGCCACTTTTGCCTTGCCTTCTTCACACATTTTAATCAGCTCGTCATAGCCGTATTGCAGAGGGAAGTAGTAGTTGATGACTTCGCGGCCCTGAGGCAGCGTGTAGCCGGAGTCAAACATGCAGATAACGCTTCTCATGACGTTTTCTTTGATGCTGTATTCCGGAACCATTTGTTCATATTTGTGACCGACATCATCGACCGATTTGCCGACCCATTCACGGGCCAATTTTACCAGAACCGGCACTTCAGTGTCGCGAATACCGTATTTACCGGAAATCGAAACAACATGTCCGAAGCTTTTGGTCACATTGCCGCCACCGGCGCCGAACGTACTGACTTCATCAGCGCTAGCCGAACCGGAGGCCAGGGCTGCTTGATAGAGCTCGTCTTCTTTGGCCATGAAGAAGCCTTCGGATAACCAGGGCATTGGAAATGAACCTCGATAGTACCCTGCTTTTCCGCCGATCAACTTTTCGCCTGGGTAAATGGCAGGAGTTGTGTGTGAAAATGCATGCTTGAGAGCGGCAGCACGCCGTACCGCCATTACGTCGCCTTCCAGTTCTTTAAATTTACGATTATACCAATACGTGAATTCCGTTGTCGCCGAGGAAAGCGTCTGGAAGTAAATATCCCGCAGTTTCTTGTTCCGGGGGAATGGCTCTTTCTTGATCTCGCGATCCGTCATTTCGGCCGGCGCAGTACCACCGTACTG
>JBGSKE010000534.1:0-9281 GCA_041741355.1 Negativicutes bacterium
CGCGGCAACATCAACGTCAGTAAGTTCAAAGGGCGGGTAGCGGGCGCTGGCGGTTTTATCAACATCACTCAGAACGCGAAACGAGTGGTATTCTGCGGGTCGTTTACCGCAGCCGGGCTGGAGGTAAAAGTCGGCGACGGCCAGTTGACGATCGTCAAAGAAGGCAAGGCCCGCAAATTCCTCGACCAAGTTGAACAAATCACCTTCAGCGGCGATTATGCGAAAAAAGTAAAGCAACCGGTGCTCTACATCACCGAACGCGCTGTATTCAAGCTAACGGCAGAGGGTATGATGCTGACCGAAATCGCGCCAGGCATTGATCTGGAAAAAGACGTCCTGGCTTTAATGGACTTCAAACCAATCATTTCGCCGAATCTGCGAATTATGGATGTACGTATTTTCAAAGACGAACTGATGGGTCTGCAGGATATGGTCCAATAGAATCCCGTCTAACAGACCGGTGTGGGCAAGCAAGCTCTCACCGGTCAAAATCTGAGTCGTTGATAAATATTTTAGTCGAAGGAGGAAAGTGCTATGCATGAAGTATGGATTGTCGGCGCAAAACGGACGCCGATCGGTGATTTCCTTGGCAAACTGAAAGATGTCTGTGCTGTTGACCTCGGGGTGACGGCGGTGAATGCGGCGTTGGCCCAGGCTGGAGTCGCGGCCGCTCAGGTCCAGGAACTGGCCTGTGGTCAGATATACAAAGCCGGCGCCAAAGGCAATCCTGGGCGCCAAGTCCAGCTCAAATGCGGAATGCCAGTGGAAAGCTATGCTTGTACGGTAGATCAGCAGTGCGGTTCCGGCATGAAGGCGTTTGAAATTGCCAGCCAGTCGATTATGCTCGGCAAATGCGATGTTGCGGTTGCTGTCGGTATTGAAAGCATGACACAGGCGCCCTATTTGCTTAAAGGCGCTCGCGAAGGACACCGGATGGGTAACGGCGAAATGCTCGACAGCATGTTGTCGGACGGATTGATTTGCGCCATTATGGGTTACCACATGGGCAATACCGCCGAGAACTTGGCCCAGAAGTATAACATCACCCGCCAGGAACAGGATGAACTGTCGCTGCTTAGCCACCAACGGGCGGTTAAGGCAATTCAGTCCGGGGTGTTCAAGGCGGAAATCGCGCCGGTGACGATTGAAACCCGCAAAGGGCCAATCATTGTCGATACCGATGAACATCCGCGCGCTGACGTGACCATCGAAAAGCTGGCGGCAATGAAACCGGCATTTAAAAAGGATGGAACTGTTACAGCCGGTAATGCATCCGGTGTAAATGACGGCGCTGCAGCATTAGTTTTGGTGTCGGCGGAAAAGGGCAAGGCATTGGGATTGAAACCGCTGGCGAAACTGCGTTCCACCGCCAATTTCGGCGTAGCGCCTGAATTCATGGGAATCGGACCGGCTTATGCCGTTCCCAAGGCAATTGAACTGGCCGGTTTGAAGGCTGATGATATCGGTTATTACGAAATCAACGAGGCGTTTGCAGCGCAGTTCCTCGCAGTCAATCGTGAATTGAAGCTCAGCATGGACAAAGTGAACGGCAATGGCTCGGGGATAGGCTTGGGGCACCCAGTCGGTTGCACGGCAGCCAGGATCATCGTGTCGCTGATTTATGAAATGCAGCGCCGGGATGTTCGTTACGGACTCGCGTCCCTGTGTGTCGGCGGCGGGCCGGCCATCGGAACAGTCATAGAAAAAATGTAAGAAAAAAAGGGGGCACCATCATGAGAGGTCTGAAAGACAAAATTGTAGTTATCACAGGAGCTGCCAGCGGTATTGGCAAAGCATCCGCACTGCGTTTCGCCGAAGAAGGCGCGAATATCGTTGTTGCTGATTTTGCCGATGGCTCTGCGACGGTAAAAGAAGTCGAGGCTATGGGCCGTAAAGCGATCTATGTGCAAACTGACGTGACCAACATTGAAAGCGCCAAAGCAATGGTTGCCAAAGCGATTGAAGTGTTTGGCCGGGTCGATGTCCTGATCAACAACGCCGGTATTACCAAGGATGCCATGATGAAAAAAATGGCCAAAGACTCCTGGGACGCAGTCATTGCTGTCAATCTGACCGGGGTGTTCAATTGTACATCCGCCGTTCTGCCTAATATGCTGGACAACAAATCCGGGGTTGTCCTGACCACTTCGTCGATCGTCGGCTTGTTCGGCAATATCGGACAAACCAACTATGCCGCCAGCAAATGGGGTGTCATCGGCATGACCAAGTCCTGGGCCAAAGAAATGGCCAAAAATGGCCTGCGGTTCAATTGCGTGGCGCCGGGCTTCATCGGCACCGATATGGTCCGCAAAATTCCTGCTGAAGTGTTGCAAGAAAAAATTATCGTGAAAATTCCTGCCGGTCGCCTCGGCGAGCCGGAAGAGATTGCCGCCGCCTTTGCTTTCCTTGCATCGGATGATGCGAAATTTATTAACGGAACCGTGCTCAGCGTTGATGGTGCTTGCACGATCTAATGCGTTACCTTTGGTAGGTTAACGGGAATAAAAGACTCCGTGAAAAATGCGGAGTCTTTTATTTTGTGCTACAATAGACAATAGATGTCTATTGGGATGGACATTCGTCAACTGGGTACGCTGGAAAACAGGGAGGGGTTCGGTTGATCGTTCGGGATTTGATGAGCAAAAAATTGATTACCTTGAACGCCGGGGTTTCTTTGTCGGATGCAGCAAAAATTTTTTATGAGAATAATATCGACGGGGCGCCAGTTGTTGATGACGATGGGATGTTGATCGGTCTGTTGACCAAAACGCACTTGATTCAGGCCATTGCGCAAAAGGTCGATATTTCTGACCACAGGGTTCGCGATGTAATGACATCCAATGTGTTCAGTCTCAAGGACACTCTTTTGGTTGATGCGTTGCAGCAGAACAATTTGTTGGCCAAGTACGGACGATTTCCGGTAGTCAATGCGAATAATCAGCCGATTGGTTTTTTGACGCGCACCGATATGGTCCGCTATCTATCGGAGAAGTCAGTTTCGATGGCGGAAGAGTTTGAAGCGGTGCTTCATTCGGTCAACAATGGCGTCATCGCGATCAATGCCGCCGGTAATGTGACGCTGTTCAATCCGGCTGCGCAAACGATCACTGGGATGAAAGCGGAAAATGTCGTCGGGCGATCAATCAATGATGTGATTCCCAACACGGGGTTGATGCGGGTGCTGGAAACCGGCATCGTTGAAACGCCTCACAAAATGAAGGCCGGTAACTCTCAAATTATGACAAAGCGTTCACCGATTATCAAAAACAACAAGATTGTCGGTGCGGTGGCTATTTTTCAGGATGTGACCGAGCTGCAAAAAGTCGCCTCTGAGCTGGAAGAGGTTAAGGATCTCAAAAGCACGTTGGATTCGATCGTCAACAGTATTTTTGACTGCATTGTTGTGGTGGATAAAAATGGCGTTGTCACGATGATGAATGAGGCGTATGGCGAATTTTTGAACTGCGACCCGAAAAAAGCGGTGGGCAAGCACATCACCGATGTGATTGAAAACACGCGGATGCATATCGTGGCCCAAACCGGCAAACCGGAAATCTGTGACATGCAAAAAATCGGTGAACATAACACGGTTGTCACTCGAATTCCCATCGTCAAGGATGGAGTTGTCACTGGCGCGGTCGGCAAAATGGTCTTCCGGGATGTCAAAGACTTGCGAATTTTAGCCCGCAAACTGACTTCACTGCAATCGGAACTGGATTATTACAAGGAAGAGTTGCGCAAAGTCCAGGGCGGCAAATATACGATCGACAGCATCATCGGTTCCGGCGAGAAGATCCAATGGCTGAAGATGATTGCACTACGCGCCGCTAAAGGAAATTCGACAGTATTGGTCACCGGCGAAAGCGGTACAGGCAAAGAACTGTTTGCTCAGGCGATCCACTATGCGAGCGAGCGCCGCCATGGACCGTTTATCAAGATCAACTGCGCGTCGATTCCGGAAAATCTGCTCGAATCCGAACTGTTTGGTTATGAGGACGGGGCTTTTACCGGCGCCCGTAAAGGCGGCAAGCCGGGGAAATTTGAACTGGCCAATGGCGGCACGATTTTTCTTGATGAAATCGGCGATATGTCGATGCCGATGCAGGCTAAACTGCTCAGAGTTTTGCAGGAACGTGAAATCGAACGCGTCGGCGGAACAAAAACCACCCCGGTGGATGTCAGGGTGATTGCCGCGACGAACCAGGATCTGGATGCGATGATGGCGCAGGGAACATTCCGCCAGGATCTGTATTACCGGCTGAACATCATATCGATTCATATCCCGCCGCTACGGGAACGGCGTGAAGATATTCCGGAATTATGCGCAGCCTTGCTAGGTAAGATTAACCGATCGCTGCAATTTGATGTTGGCGGTGTTTCACAGGAAGGGCTGCGAATGCTGATCGAGTATGATTGGCCGGGCAATGTGCGGGAATTGGAAAATGTGTTGGAGCGTTCGGTCAATCTGATGGACGACGAAGGAGAAATTTCGCCGGAGCATCTGCCGCCGATGATGCGACGGGCAGCGGGAAAAATGGAATCGTCAAATCATGAAAAGAACCAGGAGCTTGCAGGAATAATGGAGGATGCAGAGAAACAAGCTATATACAAAGCGTTGGATGCTGCAGGCGGGAACCGCAGTAAAGCGGCAAAAATTCTAGGGATACACCGGTCCGGTTTTTATCAGAAACTAGCCAAGTATCAAATAAAACTATAACCGGAGGGCGACGAAATGTGGACAGTTATTCATATTGCGGCGAACCGGGCTCAGGCGGAGATGGTGAAAAGCCTGTTGGAAAGTGAAGGCATGATGTCGGAAATTCGTCCAGCCGGGATTTCAATGCTCGGGGACGGACTGTTTGAAGTGCTGGCGCTGGAATCCGAAGCAGAAGAGGCACGGGAAATTCTGTGCGAAACAGGAGGATGTCAATGAAAAGGACGAAAATCGTCTGTACGGTTGGACCCAGCACAGATAAAGCAGGCACGTTGGAAGCGATGATCAGGGCGGGGATGAATGTTGCCCGATTCAATTTTTCGCATGGCAATCATGAAGGACATGGTATTCGGATCAAGCAGGTCCGTGATGCGGCGACCGCCGTGCAACTGCCGGTGGCGATTATGCTCGACACCAAAGGGCCGGAAATTCGCATGGGGAAATTCGTCAATAAATGCGTCACGCTGCAAGAAGGCGCTACATTTACGCTTACGGCGCGCGAAATTGCCGGCGACGAGTCTGTCGTTTCGGTCAATTATAAAGGATTGCCTGCGGAAGTGACGCCGGGACAGACTATCTTGCTGGCCGATGGGCTGGTCAGTTTGCGAATTATTGCAGTGAACGGGCCGGATATCGTGACAACCGTTGAAAATAGCGGTGAAATTAGCGATTTTAAACGAGTGGCCGTACCGGAAGTGCAATTGGGACTGCCCTTTTTGTCTGAGCAGGATGTGTTGGACGTTTTATTCGGTATTGAGCAGGGAGTCGACTTCATTGCCGCCTCCTTTGTGCAAAAAGCGGCTGATGTTTTGGCAATCAGGCGTGTTTTAGAGTCACGGGGCGGCGATTGCCATATCATCGCCAAAATTGAAAACGCCGCCGGCGTGAAGAATATCGATGAAATTCTGAAAGTAGCCGATGGAGTTATGGTCGCCCGCGGTGATCTGGGTGTCGAAATTCCCACCGAAGATGTGCCGATCATTCAAAAGATGCTGATTCGGCGCTGTAATCAGGCCGGCAAGCCGGTAATCACTGCAACGCAGATGTTGGAATCGATGATGGTCAACCCGCGACCGACCCGTGCCGAAGCGACGGATGTCGCAAATGCGATTATGGATGGCACGGACGCGATCATGCTTAGCGGCGAGACGGCCTCTGGCAAATATCCGGTGGAAGCCGTGACTGTGATGGCGACGTTGGCCCGGCGGACTGAATCGGCGCTGAATTATAGCGCGGTGATGGCGACCCGCAACGAATCGTGCGACCATATTACCACTACCGACGCGATCAGTCATGCGACGGTGCAAGTGGCCTATGAATTGAGCGCTGCCGCGATTATCACCTCAACCGAGTCCGGCTATACGGCGCGGATGGTGTCGAAATACCGGCCACAGGCGGCAATCGTGGCGGTTACGCCAAAAGAGAAGATGCTGCGGCGCATGCTGCTGCTCTGGGGTGTTCAACCGGTATTCGTACCGCAATCAGCCAATACCGATGAAATGATGTCCAATGCAATTGCCGGCGCGATGGCATCCGGCTGGATAAAGACCGGCGATCTGGTAGTGATTACTGCCGGCATCCCGGTCGGAATTACCGGCACCACCAATATGATCAAAGTTCATACGGTGGGCCAGATTCTGCTTAGGGGAACCGGCATTGGCCAACGCAAAGCAACTGGAGAGGTCTGTGTCGTAGCTTCGCCGCAGGACTTGGCAAAAGTCAAGCCGGGACAAGTTTTGGTTGTCCATAGTTTGATGGATGAAATGGCGGCTGATGCTTGCAAGTCACTGGCGATTATTGCCGAAGAAGGCGGCCTGACATCTCAGGCGGCGATTGTTGGCGTCAGTTTCGGTATTCCGGTGATTGTCGGCGTCGAAGACGCAGTGGCAATGCTGGAAGATGGCATGATCGTAACGGTGGACACGGAACGTGGGCTGATTTATAAAGGGGAGATTCATGTCCGTTAAGGATATGACGCTGCTGCATCAGCAAATCGCAGCAAGCGACTTTGAACAGGCGGAAACTACCGCCAAACGATTGGCTGCCGATACCAGCTTCAGTTTCGATGGATTTATTTGCGAAACCCACCACGCCGTGAATGCCCGTCAGTCCAATCTGGCCCTGATTCTGTTGGAAGGCGCAGAGCGATATTTCACAACGGCTGTCGACGCCAAGCAGCTAGAGAGCCGAGTGGAACCGCTGACACTGCTGATTGCATCCTGCAGACGGGAAAAGATGGATGAACCGGCGCGGCGATTGAGCGGGCTGGTCCTGGAATTGCTGGATAAACCAGATTTCTCATCGAGCCGGGAGGCTCTGGCGGGAATCGCGAAATTTGCCGGAATCGCCGGGCGTTATGCACTCAGGCGCAAAGATCTGGACTGGTTCAGTGCGATTTCCCGTCAGACTGTAGCCTGGGCGGTGCGGTGCGAAAGTGGCGCTGCCGGTCAAGTGTTCTTGCCGGTCCTCGATTCCTGGATGCATCGAATTACCCGTCAGGAACTGTTTGACGGCGTACCGGTGTTGTTTGAATCGGTTTTTTTGCTGCTAGCGGCCGAGCCGAATCGCGGTGAGTTCCTGAACAGTTTTCTACAGGAGTGGCGGACCGTAGCCGCTACCGCCTGCCTGAACCCGGAAAATCCGCTGGCGTCTGAGTGGGTTGAGCAACTGTTGCTATTGACGATCCGCGCAGAAGAGACTGCTTTTTGGCGGCCGGTGACGCAAAAAATAGCCGAGGTGGCCAGCCTAGCAGTTGCGAAGCATGGCGTGTCGGCAAGTTTTGCTGTGTTTCGTCCGTTATTGGATGTCGGGCGGGTGAATCTCGGCGATGAACTGAAATTTGGCACTGGGCCTGACGAGACCAGTCTGCGCCAACTGATTATTCGCTTGGTTTGCACAGAAGCGATCCGAGTGGCCGATATGGCTGCCCACAAAGATTTTTCGGCGATTACCGGCGACAAGATTGAAGAAATGTATCACAGCTGGTTGCGAGATCCCAGCTATGAATCACAAACAAAGTCCATCGAACGGTTTTGCCAGTTGCTATTGATTTTTTGGTCGCTTAATCGAAAACGGGCCGCCCGCAGATGGACGCCCCGTGAAGAAAAACTGGCTGCACCGCTGCTTTCAGAGGAAGAACGGAGCAAATTGTCATTTTTACTTTGAACGAAGTCTTTCCCCTCCGGCAGCAGCAACCAAACTGGTTAAAATGGTGAAAACATAGAGTGCGATAGCGACGGGGACAGTGACTGTCCAACCTAGTGCAAGCACTTCTTGATTTAGGTAGTGCAGGAAAAATGGGTGAAATAGAAAAATGCTGTAGGAGTGTTTGCCGGTAACAGAAAAAAGCAGACGCAGAAAATTGGGTAGCGGTTTGGCAAATCGCGCCGTCAAATACAGCGAGGCTGCCACCGAATAGAGAACTCCGGTCGGACTGAGCTGATGCACGGTATTTACAGCCTGCAGCAGGGTATAGCGATACTGGCTGATCAACAGGTAATAGTAGAATAGCATGGCAGTTAAAGTAGCCAATAGCAGCCAGCCCAGCAGACGAATGTTTTTTTGCAACAATTGAGCTGTCTGTTCATATTTGGTTGCGACTACGCCACCCAGCAAAAACAGGAATAGATAGTGCAGCGGCCACCAACTCATGCGGTATTCGATGCCGAGGTTCAGGTAAAAATTGTTGAAATTCGGTTTTAGCCGGTAGCTGGAATAAAAGTTGAACGCAATCTGCGCCACCAATAATATCGCCAACCAGAACAGCGGTTGGCGCAATATCTGGCGGACCCAGCTGCGCCACAGCGGCATCAGCGCATAAAACCACAGAAGTATGACCAAGAAATACAAGTGATAGCAGCCCATGCCGAAGAAAAAAAACTGGTAGACCAAAATCGGATACCAGATGCTCCAGTCTTCGGTCAACCAAGAATAGTGCAGCATGTAAAAGATGGAAATCGCGATGTATGGCAGCAACACCCGGACAAAGCGGCGTTGGAAAAAGCGTGACAGGTCAATCGGTTGCGCCAGGGGATATTGCCGAAACAGGGAAACAGCCGACACGAAAAAAAAGATCGGCACGCTATACCGGCTAACGATCTCCAATAAGGCAATTAAAAAAGGGTTGGCGGCGGGATTTTGAATAGCCACGGCCCCAACGTGAATGGCGACGACGCCGAGCATAGCCAGTCCGCGGATATACTCCATCGCTTCGATACGTTTGCTCATCTTGTGATATTATCCTTTCCAAACAACAAATGAGGGAGGAATCAGCATGGCGATTGTGGAAGTAGGTAGTATGGCTCCCCGATTTGTGCTGCCGGGGACAGCGGGCGAAGTCAGCTTGGCGGATTTTTGCGGCAAGCAGAGGGTGGTGCTGTACTTCTACCCCAAGGACAACACACCTGGTTGAACGGATGAAGCCCGCGAGTTTCGCGGGGTTTACGACGAACTGACGATCCTGGACACAGAAGTGCTGGGCGTTAGCCGCGATGATCTGAAATCGCATGAAAAGTTCATCAAAGCGCTCGACGGATTGCCGTTCCCGTTATTGTCCGATGTTGACAGC
>JBGSKE010000535.1:0-2957 GCA_041741355.1 Negativicutes bacterium
GCGCCGTTCGCCCAGAATATCAACGATCCTGAAGCGGCGGACAATGCGTTCTTTGCCAACAACTTTTCCGAAAAAGAGCCACAACTGGTGGAAGTCCGCAATGCCTACAAAGCGAAATACAATAACGAAGAACCGATCAACAAAGCCTATCTGGGCTATGACAAAATCATGTTGATTGCCGAAGCAGCCAAGAAAATGAACAGCGTCAAACCGGAAGACCTGATCAAGGGTCTGGAACAGATCAAAGACATGCAGGGGGCAACCGGCGTCATCACGCTGTCGCCCAAGACCCACCAACCGGTTGGCTTGTCGATGGTCATCTTCAAGATGGAAAAAGGCAAATACACCGAAGTCGGCCGTTATGTGCCGGAAAAACACAAGAAAATGTAGTAAAGTGAGTGCGGGTCGCTGCTGGTCGGCGGCCCGCCAATTAAAAAGAGAAAATGTGATGCGGCAGCATCCTTTAATATTCAGCAATCGGAATTATTCAGCGGATTCTTAAGAATATAGCATGCGTAGAACGTGAAGTTTTGAGTGGAGGTAGTCCGGGTGAGTATTCAGCAATTGTTGAACGGAGTATCCCTGGGGTCAGTCTATGCGCTGATAGCGGTGGGATTTGCCCTGGTTTTCAACATTTTAAAATTCTCTAATTTTGCCCATGGCGGGGTCATGACCCTGACCGCCTATATTGGTCTGGCGGCTTCCTTGTTTTTCAGCCGCTGGCTGAGTGGACTGTCCCTGTTTGCGGCGACCTTGATCAGCGCGGCGCTGGCTGGGGCGATTGTCGGCATCGTGCTGGAGCGGATGGCGTTTCGCCGGATTCGCAACAACAACAGCCCGGTCATCTACTATTTCATTTCCTCGATTACGATGGGGATCTTGATGGAAAACATCGTGACCATTTTTGCCAGCAGCACTTTTTATTCGTATCCCAAATTCTTTGACCTCAGTGTTGTTGATTTATTTCATGTAAATATTGCGCTGACCGACTTGTTGATGCTTGTTTTTTCCTCGGTAGCCCTGATGATTTTACTGTGGGTTTTGTACCGAACCAAAATCGGCCTGGCAATCCGGGCGTTGTCGTTTGACGTGAATACCGCCAATTTGATGGGCATGGACTCGAATCGGGTCGTCATGGCCACGTTTATTGCCGCCGGGATTCTCGGCGGGGTCGCGGGTGTGTTCCTCGGCATCAACTACACGCTGTATCCGCAACTATGGCAACTGATCGTCAAAGGCTTTATCGCCTCGGTCATCGGTGGCCTGGGCAGCATCACCGGCGCGATGATCGGCGCGGTCCTGCTGGGGGTATTGGAAGTAACCCTGATCAGCGTAGTCGGCGCCGGGATTGCACCGGTATTTGTCTTTATCATTATGTTAGCCTTCCTGTTGGTGCGACCGCGCGGGATTTCCGGCGTGATCGTACAGGAAAAGGCATAGGGGAGGGCAGCAGACGTTGGAATACATTATTACGATCCTGACTTTTACCGGTATTACATTGATCGGCGTGCTTGGCTCCTATATGGTTACCGGACTGACCGGGTTGTTTTCGTTTGGCCAGGCCGCATTCTTCTCTGTCGGCGCCTATACGGCGGCTGTGCTGGTCAAGGATTTTGCCACGCCGTTTCCGCTCGCAGTTGTTGCCGCGATGTCAGCCGGTCTGCTTGCAGGCCTGATTGTCGGCTATCCCACGGTGCGTTTGCGCCGCGACTATATTTCCCTGGTTACATTCGGTTTTGGCGAGGCGATCATCGCCCTGCTGAACAATTCGACCAACCTGACCGGCGGAGCGATGGGCTTGTCGGGGATTCCCCGTTACACCAGCTTTTGGGTGGTCTGGCTGAGCGTAGCGGTCTGTCTGACGATTGTCGCCAGCTACAAATATTCCAAGTATGGGCGGCAATGCCTGGCGCTGCGCAGCGATGAACTGGCGGCGAAGGCGATGGGGATCAATGTGAACCGGGTCAAACTGGTCACCTTTTTGTTTGCCGCTGCCATGACCAGCTATGCCGGCGTGTTGTACGCTTTCTATACGACCTATGTCGAACCGGGCTCGTTTGGCTGGATCGTATCGGCCGAATGGATCATTATCGTGTTTGTCGGCGGGATCAATAGTCTGACCGGCTCGGTGTTCGCCACGATCTTGTTGACCGGTTTGCCGGAAATGCTGCGGTTTGCCTCCGAATGGCGTATCGCGATCTACTGCGTTATCGTGCTGCTGATTATCAACTATCGCCCGATCGGCATTTTTGGCGAATTTGAGCTGTCCTACAAATGGCTGCGTCAGCTGGGCAAGAAGGGGGCTAAAGCAGCATGAGCAGACTGGAAGCAAAAGGCTTGTGCAAAGCGTTTGGCGGCGTGCAGGCAATTCAGGATTTTTCCTTTTCGGTGGGCGAGCGGCAGATCGTCGGGATCATCGGCCCCAATGGCGCAGGCAAGACGACGGCGTTCAATCTGCTAACCGGCGTCTATCCGATCGATGCCGGTCAGGTGTTTCTTGACGATGAACTGATCAGCGGCCTGCCGCAGCATGAGATCACACAGAAGGGACTGGCCCGGACGTTTCAGAATATCCGGCTGTTCAAGGGACTCAACCTGATTGAAAATGTCATGACGGCGGCCGATCCCTATTCGGCTTATAATCTGGCCGATGTATTCCTGTTCAGCAGTCGCAAGCGGAACCGGGAAAAAGAAGTCCGTGAGCTTAGCCGGTCATTTTTGGATTTGGTTGGCCTGTCCGGGTTGGAAAATGAAAAGCCGGAGAACCTGCCCTACGGATTGCAACGGAAACTGGAGCTGGCGCGCGCTTTGGCATCGAAGCCCAAAGTGTTGCTGCTGGACGAACCGGCTGCCGGACTTAATCCGAGCGAGGTGCAGGAGTTTATCCAGCTGGTGCAACGGTTGCATGACCAGTTTGATCTGTCGGTGCTGGTGATTGAGCATCGGATGGAAGTAAT
>JBGSKE010000536.1:0-7995 GCA_041741355.1 Negativicutes bacterium
AATACGGGAGTCGAGCAGAATATCCATATCACTGAGGATTTCGCTCAAACTCGTCTTGGGTGAGGGGTTTTCCTTGAAGGCAGCAATTTTCTTGGCCAGCTCGCTGCCTTTTTGCGTCAGGTCCTGTTGCTTTTCCGTCAGCATCCGGTCGCGGATAAACAGGGATGAGCTCCAAAATATGGCGACCAGCACCACGGTAATGACCAACATGAAGGCGGCGACCAGTTTTGCCTGAAATGACCACTTGTTCATCGCGAATGCTCCTTGCCCGGGCTGGTTTCAAATCGGTAGCCGATGCCCCAGACCGTGGCGATTTTCCATTGCGGATCGCTGCCGTCGTTTAGCTTTTGCCGTAGCCGCTGAATATGGATGTCGACCGTTCGGCTGTCGCTGTCGGCGTCGACTCCCCAGATGGCATTGAGCAGGTTCTCCCGCGAGAAGACATGCCCGGGACGACTGGCCAGCGTATGCAGCAAATCAAACTCTTTGGCGGTGAGATCTTTTTCCGCGCCAGCGATTTTGACAGAGCGTGCCTGCGGGTCGATTACCAGCGTATAGTGACGGATTGAGGGACTTGCCGGCGGTTCATGTGAAATTTTCGGCGACCGAGCGGCGGCGGGGCGTCGGCGCAGGATGGCGCGGACCCGGGCAACGATTTCCTGCGGATTAAAAGGTTTTTCCACGTAATCGTCAGCGCCGCCGTCAAAGGCGAGCAACTTGTCGTCAGCCTCGGTTTTGGCGGTGAGCAGCAAGATCGGCGTGTTTCCCAGCTTGCGAATTTGGCGGCAGGTTTCCAGCCCGTCCAGTACCGGCATCATGATGTCGAGCACGACTAGGTCCGGCTTATCCTGCTGCAATTGTAACAAGGCGTCAAGGCCGTTCTCTGCTTCGCTGACGCAGAAATCGGCCTTTTCCAAATAAATGCGCAACAGTTTGCGGATGCGGGCATCGTCGTCGACGACAAGAATTTTTGGTTTTTCCATCAGACAATTCCTCACGAAGTAAAAATAATGACGAAGAATGCCGTAGCACCCTTCGTCATTCCAAGTCCATTGTATCTGTTATCAGAAGCGGTTGCAACCGCCTGCGCCACCACCGAAGACGCCGCGCCCCTGTCCTTTGCCGCCGCCCATGCCGCGTCCGCCGTTATTCGGTCCCGTACCGTTTTCCAGACGGTAGTTGAAGTTCTCCTGCATGCGCTGGATCTGGTTGTCGGCCTGCGCCTGGGTGATCTGGCCGGATTTCACGGCGGAGGCCAGGGCTTCTTTGCGGGTGGCCAACCGCTGCTCAAACAGTTTCTTCATGTCGGCTTTCTGCTCGTCGGTCAGTTTTACGTTACGCATCGCGCCGGGAGCTACCAGATTGTTTTTGGTGCGGAATTCATGCATCGATTCCATCTGCTTGATCCGAGCATCAGCTTCTTCTTGGGTCAGCGAGCCGGATTTTACCAGATTGCCGATATACTCTTTGCGAATTTGAAAGTTTTTTTCCTGCCAGGTTTTCCAGTCGGCAAGTTGCTGTTCGGTGAGCTGCGCCGGCGGTTGACCCTGTGGGCCCAGGCCCAATCCCATGCCGCCGCCCATGCCGCGTCCGCCACCCAGGCCCATGCCGCCGGCCAGCGGACCCGCTAGTGAAACAGAAGCAAGCGAGATTACCAGGAGCGCTACCGCTAATAGTACCATTGATTTTTTGTTCATGTTTGATTTACCCCCTTATACTAATGTGAACTTTATTGGTGTTGCTGCAGCGTTTTTTGCTGCTATCCTTAGTATAAAGGCTAAGTTTTTCTAAAGCGTGTCATATTTGTAACATAAGTGTGAAATCGTTATTCATACGTTAATTTTAGTGGGAATCTCAGTGGAAAGCAATGTGTTCACCACTGAGCCGACTGTACAAGCAGGCGGACATTTCGGCGATATAGTCGCTGGCATAGTCGACATCTTGCGGCGTTTCGGTGAAGATACTGATCAGGATCGGTCCATTTGCCCCATCGATAACCCCTACATCCGCCAGGACGTCGTCCAGTTCGCCGATTTTGTGAATGACTTTTCGTTGCTGCATGTAGCGGGCCAGTTCATCGGGAAAAAACGACTGGGCCATCGCCTCCAGTATAAAGGAGGTTTTTTCCGGGCCGATCAGATTGCCGAGATAGAGCTGTTCAAAAATGATCGCCATGTCGCGCGCGGTGGTGACGTTGGAGTAACCAAAAGCATTACGGGCCTTTGCGTCGCGAATCGTAGTGTGTTTCATGCCTAGTCGGGAGAAATGTTCGCGGATGACATCCGATCCGATGGTATCTTCGATCTCATCCAAAAAGTCGGCAAAATAATCATTTTCGCTGATGGTCATCATCAGTTCCACGCCGGTGTCATATACGGCGCGTGTGGCAGGGTCGGCCTGCTTGTAAAAGTGGCGGTACACGACGATAGAGACGGGGACTTTGATTGTCGAGGCGGCGGCAAAAATGTTGTCGGGGTTTAATACTAGTGTCTGGCCAGTCTTCAGATTTTTGGCGTATACACCGACAGCGCCCTGGAATTTGCTGACTAGGGGACATGCGGCGACCGTCGGCGTTTGCGAGACTGCGGCAAGAGCGGTCATCGGCGCGTGGACCAGCAAGACGAGCGACAAAACTCCATAAATTATTACATTGTGTTGCATTGTTCTCGACCTCCGAAAGATTTCTTCCTAATTTATGATAGCGGGGAAATGTCTCGAAGGTTTGGCACAACTGTAACAAATATGTGAACTTTGTCTGAGAGTGTTTTGCAAGAGAAAACGTAAATTGGCCTTATCCATTCGAACATAACAGCAATCATCTATCGTGTTGCAGGAGTTGTATGTTCGTCTGTGTAATTAATGCAATCGAGGGGGATGTCTATGAATGTTTTAGAAACAATCAAGGAACGGATAAATTCTTTGCCGCGGACACAAAAAAAAGCCGCAGCTTATTTTCTCGACAACTGGGAAAAAGTCGCGTACTTATCGACATCTGAGATCGCTATCGCTACGGGACTCAGTCAGGCAACGATCGTCAGAGCTACGGTGTCGCTGGGATTTGGCGGATTTGTTGATTTTCAGGAGAGCCTCAGGGAATTCATTCAACACCGCTTGTCCACGGTGCACCGCCTTGATAGATCGCAAAAATTTGTTGCCGAAAAACAAAGTTCTGAACAGGAAATGGCCGGATCCCTTTTTCAGAAGTTGATGGACAACCTGGATTCCACATATCGTAAGTTGCATGTTCAAGAACTTATGTCGGCAGTGGAAATGATTTCAAAAGCACGCCGCGTTGTTGTGATCGGGATGCGGTCTTCGGTTGCCGTTGCCCATTATTTCGGGTTTAACTTGTCCATGATTCGGGATAATGTCATGGTGATATCGTCGGACCATGGTGTTGCAGAAGCCCTGGCGTACCTGACCGAAGAGGATGTTGCAATAAGTTTTTCGTTTCCGCGCTATACAAAAAATGCGGTTCGTGCGACGAAGACGGCGCGCGATTTGGGGGCAAAAGTGATTGCTGTTTCCGATTCATCGACATCGCCGCTTGCCGAACTCGCTGATATTAGTATTTTTGCGGAAACAAATTCGCCGCATTTCAACCATTCGTTGGTTGCTGTAGTCGGACTGATTGACGTGATGATGTTCTTGTTAATTCGCAGTCAACAGTCGCTAGCGCGAGGGAAATTGGCAGACCTTGAAAAACAATGGGAGAGTTTGGGGACCTTCTATAAAGGATAAATGCAATGAAGAACTGGCCAGGTTGATGCCAATGAATATTTTACCGGAGTTGAAAAATTTTCAGCTCCGGTAATTTTTTTTGCAGGAGTTTTGAAAAAGATATCGAAATAAAAAGAAAAATGAAACGTTCGTTTCAAAAATAAATAAAAAGAATAAAACGTTTCAATGGAGGGGTGCGAATGAAGTGCTGTGTTGTTGGAGCTGGTAACGGAGGTTTGGCGTTTGCAGGGCTGATGGTGAAGCAGAATCTCGGGGGTGTAACCGTTTATGATGTCGATGACCGCGTAATTGATCCTTTGCGGGTGGAACAGATAATTCATTTGTGTTGCCAAGATCAAACTGAGACGGTAAAGGTTTCCCATATCACCACCGACCCGAGTGAGGCGGTTGCGGATGCCGATTTGATCATGGTTGTGACTCCGGCATCCTATCATGCTGACGTAGCCCGCAGTTTAGGTATACACATAAAAAGGAACGCAATAGTCGTTCTGAATCCCGGGAGAACAGGCGGTGCGATGGAGTTCGTCAGCGTGCTGCAGTCGCTGGGTCGTCAGAAGGATATCGTCGTGGCGGAAGCGCAGACGCTCTTGTTTGCTTGCCGAAAAACTTCTCCCGTCAGTGTGGAAATCAAAGGCATAAAAAAATGTGTTCCCGTCGCTGCGCTGCCAAGCAGCCAAACCGACAAAGTGGTCGAAATGCTCAATGCCTTGTTCCCACAATTTGTTGCGGCTGAAAATGTACTAGAAACCAGCCTGAATAATATCGGTGCCATTTTTCACCCTGCGCCGACGTTGCTAAATGCAGCGCGGATTGAGTGCGGACAATCGTTCCAGTACTATCTTGAAGGAATCACGCCGTCGGTTGCTGCCATGTTGGAAGAAATCGATAAGGAACGGGTGGCGATCGCCAAGGCCTTTGGTGTAAAAGCACAATCGGCCCTGCAGTGGCTAACCGGCGCTTACGGGCTTGAAGCGAACTGCTTGTATGATGCCATCCAGAAAAATGGCTCGTATAAAGGGATCAATGCACCTAGCTCAATTCGGGTCCGCTATGTTACTGAAGATGTACCGACGGGGCTGGTTCCGTTGGTGGAGTTTGCCAAAATCGTCAATGTTCCAGTACCGGCTATTCGCGCGATTGTCCAGCTTGCGAACGGGATGATGGGCGCAGATTATGCAAAGAGTGGACGGACTCTTCTTTCAATGGGGATCGAAGGGCTGTCTATGCAACAAATACGGCAACATGTGTCTTGATTATCGATCAACGATTGAGGAGGTGATGCAAAGGTGAGGCGTGGATAAAAGGACAATGCCGAAATAAAGCGAAATTTTGAGTAAAGAAAGGGGTATGAAAATGAAAGGTGCTGACCTACTGAACCTGATGATGTATGTATCTTATCTGGGCTGTCTGCTGCTGGCCGGCAAAATTATCAGGACCAAAGTTCCATTGTTTCAGAGACTGTATTTTCCGGCAGCTCTGATAGGCGGATTCTTAGGGCTGGCCTTGGGCCCGTACGCGCTGAAGTTGATTCCACCGAATGTCGTCGGCGTGTGGGGCATGTTGCCGGGGCGTTTGATCGATGTTGTATTTACCTGCGTGTTCTTGGGCACGGTCATTCCTTCAGGCAAACAAATTTGGCTGTATGCAGGGCCTCAATTGGTTTATTCCTGGTTCATTGTCGCTTGTCAATGGATCGTTGGCCTGAGTTTAATGTATTTGTTCATTACGCCGATGTTTGGCTTGCCCGCATATATAGGCAGTCTTATTGAAATCGGTTGGGCGGGTGGTCATGGTACAGCTGCAGGCATGGCGGTCGTGTTCAAAAACTTGGGATTCCCAGAAGGCGGCGACCTTGGTCTGACCTCGGCGACAGTGGGGCTCATTGTCGGTATTGTAATGGGGATGGTGTACATAAACTGGGCGGTACGCAAAGGCTATACCGAGGTGCTGAAATCTCCCGACCAGATAGCACAAGGCGATTTGTCAGGCATTCTGCCGGAAGGCCAGGACAAGGTCATTGCCAGGAGCAGAATTCTCAAAGATTCGATTGAACCCTTCACATTGCATGTTGCATTGATCGGGCTTTCGATTATTTTGGGCTATTTTGCACTGAATGGATTGAAGATGATTCATCCGAAGTTTGCCGCCGTGCCGTTGTTTCCAATGGCAATGCTGGGTGGAGTCGTGGTCCAGGCTGCTGCGGTGCTAACTAAAACACAGGGTTTGATTGATCGGCAGATCATCGAGCGAATACAAGGAACTGCTCTGGATTTTCTGGTCGTAGCTGCGGTTGCTGCGATAAAAATACCGGTTGTGGTGAAATATGCGATCCCGCTACTGATCCTTATGGTTGGCGGTCTCGTGGTGATGCATATTTTGACGATCTATTTGGCGCCAAGAATTTTTCCGGATGCTTGGTTTGAACGAGCTATAGCCGAATATGGCGCATTGTGCGGCGTCTTGGCGGTTGGTCTGATGTTGCTGCGTGTTGTGGATCCGGATTTGAAAACATCGGCGCCTAAGGCATTTGCGTTTGAAAGGCCATTCTTTAGCCCGTTTGTCGGTGGTGGCCTGGTTACTGCGGTAATTCCACTGTTTGTTGCGGAAATGGGAGCGCTGGCGGTTATCGGAGCTTCTTCTGCATTGGCGATTGGGCTGCTTGGCGTGGCCTACATTAATGGCTGGCTGCATAAACCGGCAAAACCGATCCGCTGATATGGCTGAATAATCAATGAAGAGAGGAGTGCGATGAAGATGAGTGTGAGCCCGGGAGAATTGATTTTTTTGTCACAGGAAGATGTTGTTGAGCTGGGCGCGCTGGATATGACGCAAGTGGTTCCGTTGATGGAAGAGGTGTACCGGACTCATTACCGCAAAGATACGGTTTTGCCTGGCAAGTGCGTTCTACGTTGGGGCGACGATGCATCGGAGTGGACTAAGGGCCGGATCAATGCAATGCCCGGATATATTGGCGGAACAATTGAAGCGGTAGGAATCAAATGGATTGCCAGCAATCCACAAAACCCTTTCAAGCGGCAGTTGCCGAGGGCATCGGCTTTGATCATTCTGAACGATCCAGAAACACTCATTCCTATTGCGGTTATGGACGGCACGGTGATTAGTGCTTCGCGTACCGGTGCCAATACCGGCGTTGCGGCAAAATATCTGGCGAAAAGAGATTCCAAAGTCCTGGGCTTGATTGGCGCAGGAGTGCAAAACCGGACGCAGATGACTGCGGTGTTAAGTGTTTTGTCAGACATAACCGAGATCAGGATCTTTGACATCAGCAAAGAACGAGCGCAAAATTTCTCGAAAGAAATGGGAGAAGCTATCGGCAGAACCATACGTGTTATGGATTCGGCGAGAGAGACCGTTGCCGGGGCAGATGTTTTTATTACGGCGACCGCGACAAAAGAACCGATTATCGAAGCCGAATGGATTGAACCGGGCGTCTTTTATTCTCACGTTGGCAGCCATGAGTGTGCTTTTGATGCGATACTGAAAATGGACCGGCGTATTGTCGATGATTGGGAACAAATTAAACACCGTGGAGTGGAAAGCCTTGCCATCATGCATCGTGACGGCATGATTGCCGATGATGCGATTTCCGGCGAAATTGGGGCAATCGTCGATGGGGTGATCCCGGCAAGGGTATCGGCAGAGGAAAGGATTTATTTCAATACTGTCGGCTTGGGAATCCAAGATGTTGCGTTGGCCTCGTTCGTTTACAAGAAGGCAGTGGAGAAAGGCGTCGGCAAAACCTTGAAACTGTGGAATAAGCCTTTCGCGTTGTAAACAATTTTTGAAGGGTCTATGACTTTTGCTGAATGGATGCATAATCAGAGAGGTCACTTTGCTGTAAAAGTTCAGTGAAGCGACCTCTCTGAGTTTCGCGGTTCGCCAGCGGTAACCGGGGATTATCGGCAAACTGCTCCACTTCTTTGAGAAATATTTGGACTGGTGTAAATTGCTGCGGCGGACAAAGGACACATCGGCGGACCTGCATGATGAGCGCCGAAGCCTTTCGGAATTGAAATGCTGAGCAAAATCAAATCGTAATCAAACCGGTTACTGCGTTGCATCGGTTACTAGCCGGAGTCGGGAAAGGTATCCAACACGTACCCAGCTAGATGAAAATGGATAGTGTTCGATTAAATCCGAGCGATTGATAAAGACCGATTATCCCGTTATGTTGGCGATTTGAGCCCCGTAGAAATAAAATCCGTAAAAAATATGCTGCAAGAAATGTTGTTT
>JBGSKE010000537.1:0-2084 GCA_041741355.1 Negativicutes bacterium
CGACCGCTGCCGGTTGGCCGCCAGCCATCGCCACAAAGTTCTCCTGACGGTAGCTCTTGCCGTCCTTCTCCAGCATCACATCCGGCAGGCCCGCTTCATGGGACTTCAGCAGTCCGCGCGGTTTGCCGCCGACGATCTTCACCAGCCAGCTGGCATTGCACCAGGTTGGCTCACCGACCGCTTTGGCAGCCGCCTTGTTGGCGCAGGACAGGTATTTGGCGTCATATTTTTTGTTGTCGAGAATCCAGCGGGTCATGCCGAGGGCGATCGCCGCATCGCGACCGGGTTTGACCGGAACCCATTTCCAGGCATGGGATACCGACTTGCGATACACCGGATCGATCACCGCATATTTCAGCCGGCCCGAAGATACGCCTTCGCTAATCCGCTGCGTACGCATCGGCGGTCCGTAGTTGGCCTCAAACACATTGGCGCCGACAAAGATGACAAACTCCGCGCCTTCCAGTTCGCCCTGCCAGTAGAATTTCTGGCCGCCAGTCCAGGAATAGGCGTTTTTCTTGGCATCATAACGCCACTGTTCGCTCATCGCCTTGCCGGTGAAATACAGTGACCCCTGGCAGACGGTGGTGTGGCCGTGGGCATTGGTCGATCCCATCGAAGCAAGTGTGAACCGTTTGATGATGTCGCCGCGTCCGTCTTTCAGTCGTCCCCACCAGAAACAGAACTGGTTGTTCTTGGGTCCAAAGTCGGGATGAGCCGGATCGATCATCGCGCTGAGATGCCCTTTGAACTTTTGCTGGAACGCCTGCACCAGGGCCTGTTTCTTCGTCTTGTCCTTTTCAGCCCAGATCTGCGATACGGCATCGCCCATATCCTTCATGACCTTGGGGTCCTTGACGGCGTACAGGGTTTTCAGGCCTTCCACTTCCCTGTTTTCCTCACCGGGAACCTTGGCAAACAGCTTGCCGCCGCTCACGATTTCATTGACCGCCTGATCGAACGGCACAGTGACCCATTTGTTTTCGCCGCGTTTGCCGGCCCGCTTCAACACCTTGCGGATGCGGTACGGGTCGTAGTAAATCTGCAGACTGGCCTGCCCCTTGGGGCAGATCGCTCCGTCGATCCGGGCGGCGTCCTGCACCTTGCGGTTGTAGTCCAGATGAGGCATCATCGTCCAGGGCGAATAAGGGTTGCCGTCCACCTTGACCAGCCCGCCGTCGGCGATCTTGGCTTTGATACCGCAACCTGTGTTGCAGTTGAGGCAGACCGTGTAAATCGTCCGCTCGGCCTGGTTCAATTTGTATTCATCAGCCGGTGTCAGTGTCCCGGCGCTGGCTTTTTGCATCAGGCTCTGCCATTCCAACGAACTTCCCACCAGAGCCGCACAACCAACGGCAGCGCTGCCGGCCAGGAATGAACGACGGTCCAGCGATTGACCCAACAACTCATCGAGTACTCCCTTTTGCTTATCCATGGGTCATTCCTCCTTTCATTGCGCCGCTTTTGGCATTTGAATCTTTTCGACCGCCCACAGGATCAGCCATACCAAACCAGCCAACAGACCGACCGCCACGATCCATTCCACCGGCGAGGGGAAATAGCGGGTCTGCAGGGCCGCATCCTGAAAAGCTTTGCTCAGCCCCGGCATTGGTTCGGGCACAAAGCCGTAGCGGACAAACGCATACTTTGAACCGACCGCGCCGACCAGCGACAAGCCGGCCGCCAGTAGAGACCGCTCCGTCCGCAGCAGCAAAAACAATGGGATCAGCGTACCGATCACGCCATAGAGCAACCAGAAACCATACGAAGCGATCATCCGTTTGACAGCCAGCACTTTTTCCGGTGAACCGGAGAGAGCCATCATCACGTCAATCCCTTCCACCAAAGCGTAGATGACCAGCGTTGCGATCAGCACTTTGCGTAGCTTCGCCAAAACCGCCGGTTCGACCGCCAGTCCGGTCCCCTGCCAGACGAGCAGCAGCAGAGCTGCGCCGGCGGATGCGGCGGCGGCCAGAAACAGCAGCGTAGTAAGCCAGGAGTTCCAAAGCGGTCGGGATACCATCTGGCCGAAGAACAGCGCTTCCGCCACGGTAAAGCCGATTGCGCCGACCACCGTCAGCAGC
>JBGSKE010000538.1:0-7377 GCA_041741355.1 Negativicutes bacterium
CCCTCCAGAAGTTCACCTTACGCACGCCCCTTATCGATTTGCTTCAAAGTTTATTGTTTGTAAACCACCAGCTACAAGATGCCGAGGTATTGCATGACCACCACGGCCAAAATTATGGCTACGATTGTGTACAACATTCAAATACACCTACGCTTTTCGATTTTATCAGTTACTGGAGTAGATTTTTATTGCGTTGCCGGCAGGGTGCCGATTGGCGCTGCCAATATAGATATTCGCCGGGTCGATTGATTGCCCGTCCACATTGAGTGTGAAATTAAGCGGAGCGCCCTCGGTTACGCGAAATGATAATCCGCTGACTTTATCCGATTGGTTGAATCGAATCCCATCGCCGAGGCTGATTGAAATTCCGCTGGCCGCGCCGCCGGTTTTGAACGCATAGTTGATTTTATTGCTCACCGCATCAACGACGGTTCCATCAGCTCGTTGCGCTGTCAAGGTTTTCAACTCGTAAATCGTGCCGGTGGATTCGATGGTTCCGCTGAACTGGCGTTCTTCGCCGGTGGTTGTGGTCTGCAAAATCCAACGGTTCTCAGCATCCTGCCAGAGGAAGTAACCGAATATTTTGCCAGGATTCAGCGCGGCAGGCTGCCCCTGGGCGTTGGCAGACACGATGGTCTGGAAGTTTGTGTTGGTTGAAAGGGGTTCATCCGACGGAAATACCCGATTGTCATTTGAACCATATTGGTCATCACGGGAACTGAGATTGAAAGGATTGACGGTCGGGCGTTGATTCTGTGCGCCCAAGTAAATGTTAGCGGTGTTGATCGGCTGTCCGTCAAGATAGAGCGTAAACGTCGCGTCCGTGCCGCTATTCATCTGGAAAGTCAAACCGTCCTGCTCGCCTGCCGTCTTGAGGTCGAAACTGATTTCGTTGGCCGCTTCATTAAACCGAACAAAATCATTGTCTTCCAGTTGCAGTCTGCTCACATTGGCGAACCGGCCGCTTGTTTTAATAGTACCGGTAAAGTTGCGTTGCGCGCCTTTGGTTGTTGTTTTTAAAATCCAGCGCTCGCCTTCCTGCCAAATGAAGTAGCCTAGAACATTCCCTTCATTCAGTGCGGTAGGTTGTCCCTGGAAACGAGAGTTGCTGTAAGGATTCGACGCGGGATTGTCATTGCCCGGATTGATCGGGAATGTGTAATTGCCGGGATGCCTGTTCTGCCGCCCCAAATAAACATTGCCCGGATCGACCGGTCGACCGTCGATGTAAAGAGTAACCGTGGCATTTTGACTGTTGCGAAGAGTAAAGGAGAACCCGTCGGCTTTGGCCATGGAGTTAAAATGAAATTCGATCTTGTTATTACTCACGTCGACTGCAACGCGTTCGACTTTTTCCGACTGCATGGTTGTCACGTCGGCAAACACGCCATCCGTTTCAATCGACCCGGTAAACAAGCGCTGCGTACCGGCGTTTACTGTCCGCACATGCCAGCGCTCGCCTTCCTGCCAGATGTGGTAGCCGGCCGCAGAACCGGATTCATAGGCTGTAGGTCTTCCTTGATGCATCGGCGCCGCCAGAACCGGCGTGCCAATCGCCGCGAGGAAAACGAACGCCATCAGCAAAGCTAAAAATTTATTTTGCATGGTATTTCCTCCTGCTATTTTGTTTTACTTTATCGTCCGAATAACGATAGCAACAGCGTGCCGATCGCAGTCTCAATGCTTGCCATTTCTTGCTCATGGCGTTGGTTTTCCCGCCATTGCCGGTCATTCCAGGCTTGATCCGATTCCCAGGACAGACGGCGCATTTCCTGCTCATGGCGCTCTTTTTCCCAACGCTGTCGGTCATAACGTTCCTGCCATTCGCAGTCATTGCGGTACTGACCCCACTGTTGGTCACTCCAATGTTCCCGCAGTTGTTGCTCGCGGCGAAACTCGGAATAGCCGTCTTGGCGGAGTTGTTCCTGCCGTTGCTGTTCTTTGTGCCGCTGTTGTTCCAGTCGTTGCGGATCCTGATGCTGCTGTTGATCCCGATATTGATCTTCATGCTTTTGTTTTTGTTGCTGTTCGTTTTTTTGCGGCGGTCGGTCGCCCTTGTTCGGCGCCGCTTGCACTGCCGCCAATCCCGCGCTGACTTGCAAGGCAAATACCATCGAATAGATCGCTGCTTTTTGGCTTAAATTTTTCATTACTTCTCCTTGCTTCCACTCACGCTTCCTGTAAAGTCCTCAAGTCCACGCTGCTACCAAGGGCTCAGGGCGCGATAGATCAGTTGAACCGGTTCGTGAAACGGTTTAAAAAAAGGCAGCAGGGAAGTCAGTAGCATTGCAAACGTAACAATAATTATTTGTTTGATGATCATAGACTCCCCGCTCCTCTCATTTGATAAAAATCACGATTGTCAGCGGATCAATTGGCGTCCACTACCAAGCAACCGGCGTACCGATAAAAACCATTCCGTCACGCTGAAGTTTTTGCATATTCACGATATGCTGTTCCCGTTCCAAGAACTGCCGCCACTGCCAATCGGTAACACTTTCGTTTTCCTGTTGCAACATCGCCTGCTCGTGCCGCCAGATCTCCTGTTGTTTCTCAGCCAGATCTATAGCCTCTTGCTGCGCAATTTGCTCTGCGTTCATCGTTGTCGGAGCCGCCAATACCATAGTCGGTGCAACGCCAACCTGCAAACCCACGACTAGAGCGCACATGGCGATTTGTTTCATCAGTTTTGTCATCATCATTCACCTCTTCGTCCATTTTTCATTGCGTACCCCAATTGATTGCCTTTGCTCTTTTTTCGAGTCATTGTCTATTTAGACTCACCGGATCAGCCGCAATAGCCAAAGCAAGATCACAGCCCCGACTGTGGCCATGATGATTTCGCCGATTGTGCCGTAAGCGCTGAACCCCAAAAAACTATACACGGCGCCACCGATAAATGCGCCGACCACACCGACGACAAGATCGCCAATCAGGCCAAATCCGCCGCCTTTCATTATATTTCCGGCCAGCCAGCCAGCAACTACACCAACGATTAAAAACCAAAGCATATTCTCACGCCCCTTCTCTCGATCTTTACCTGAATCGCGATAAGGCCCGGCCAAAAGAGTGTTCCAATTCATTCCAGGCTTTTTCCGTCCCGGCTTTTACATCATTCCATGCCTGTTCATTCGAATCTTTGAGTTGTTCGCATTTGATTACGAAAGCATCGCGTTTTTTCTCAATGGCATCGAGCTGGGCCAAATACTCAGCCTTCATATCCGCTTTGATTCCAGCTGCCTTCGCTTTCATATCGTCAATTTTTTCGTCATAAACGGCTATGTTCTCTTCCAGTTTTTTAATATACTCGTTGCGCTGTTCCATTATTCATTCCCCCGCAATTAATAGTTCAGGTCATTCCGCGAGTATTTGGTTCCTTTGAGTGTAACTTCCAAGGCCAACCCCTTGTCGGTAATTTCATACATCCATACGCCCGGTGAAACGGAGAATGCGCCTTGATAGCCGCCACCCGCCACGCTATCTGAGGCAACCGCCGAGACCTGCCCGCCAAACTGCCAACCGTTTTCAGTAAAATCTTCCAGGGCTTTCTCGGTTTCAAAAATAAACACGATATTGTATGTTTTGGCCCCGATTCCAAATCCAACTGTTCCCGTGACCATGTCCATAAAGGTTTCGTGGTTATTGCTGTTGTTCACGGCCATTCCTTTGCCGGTACCGCCGCCGAAGAACAGCAACTTTACGCCCCAGTTGCCAAACACGCCATAGCCGGCTGCATTTTCAACATAGCCTCTGGCTGCAGGTTGCAGGTCGTACAGTTTGAGCAATGTTGTGCGTGAGATATCCCGGATATGTTGACGCTGTTCGACCAAGCTGGCGGCGCTGACCACCGACATGCTAAATAGAAGAGTAATCAGGATGGCAAACATTTTAATCATTGGTTTCATTTTCATGGGAACACACTCCTTCGTTTTATATGTTAGTACTCTATCTATAGACTACACTTTATCCTTGCTAACCACATTAGCTTGCGGAAATGAAGTTTGTCGGCTAAATCTGTTCAGTTTTCATAACGTTGGCATAACTATCTCGATCAACGTTTGGCAATCAGTTGATCAATATATGCTTTTTCTTTAAGTAGCGCTCTTACCCGTGCCAACAGCTCGCTCCTGGCAACAGGTTTTGACAGAAAATCAGCCGCTCCCGCTTCGATTGCGACCACTCTGTCTCTGACTTCATAAAGCGACGTCACCATGACGACAGGTATCCTGCGGGTTTTTTCCTCTGCTTTCAGCTGCCGGAGTACCTCAATCCCATCCAGACCGGGCATCATAATATCAAGCAAAATAACGTCCGGCGCCTTTTCCAGAACAGACTCCAAACAATGCTCCCCCGAATCGTATAAAGTCACGCTGTAGCCCTCCGGTGTAAGCATGGCTTCCATCAAACACAGATTGATCCGGCTGTCATCCACCACCATAACCGTGGCCTGCCGCTTCATGGTTTCCCTCCTTTTATTGTCCGCTCCAGGCGGCGCTCTCCGCCCCCAGTGCGACAGAGGCTGACAATAACGCTCCAATCGCAGTAAAATATTTCGAGCCTTTTTCATAAGTACGTCCATCAACCAGCTCTCCGTCTGGCACGCGGAACACCGCCTGCTCAATGACAATCAAGTCGTAAGCGTCTGCTGCTTTTGTCAACAGGCCGCCGCAATAGCTGGCAGGATCATCCTGTGTTTTACCCCAGATATTTACGACCACCATTCGGTCGCAGCCGGCTGCTGCGGCTTTACTACGCAGTTCCTCAAAAGCTAACGGAGCCTTGGCCTTCATGTCCCCGATAAAATAGGCGGGAACGGCGTCACGATATTGGTCTAGCAGGACCTCCCGCATATAAGGGAATTCCCCGTTCAGGTTTTGCGGCAAATTATTATTGATCGCCGCAATGTAGAGCCGCTTTCCTTCTTGCACCGGTTGCTCGCCAGGCGCCAAATTCGCCGCAGCGCTTTTCATGGCGATTAAGCGTTTATCATAGTAATTTTTGACGGCGCAATCCAAATAAATGTATGGGTAATGCTTTTCGTCAAATGTGTATCCATCAATTTTCCAACGAATTTCACGGCCGAATTGCTGAAACCCGCCGGCGATTCTTTGCAGGGCATCGGGAATCGGGTCTCCCGCCACGACCACTCGGGTCAAATCTAACGCAGGCGAGTATTTTTCGGCAAATGCGGCATTGCCGACTGCCGGCGCCGCAAATGTCACGATTTTCAGCTGATCCGGTTTTACGCCCATGTCGATCAGCCTTGCCGCTAATAACGTAGCCGCGCTGCCGCCGGCGCTATGACCGGTCAGATATACTTTCCAGTCAGGATGGGCCAGCAATAACTCGTTTAGCTTCCGCCCCGCCGTTTCCCCTGCCGGTGGCTGCAAATCTGTTGCCAGGGCTGTTTGCACGTATTGATGAAAGCCTCTGTGCACCAGCGGCGCCTTTGGCGGCAGGTCGTTTTTTTTGTCCGCATTATCGGCGAACTCTTGAAGGGTGCGCCCGGCGAAATAGGCTTTGCCTGCTTTGAATGCCAGCTTGATTCCTTCGGTATTGTGTGTTCCGGCGATTGCCATCAGATATTCAGTCGGCAGCCCTTCGCCTGCTTTCCAGGCCAGCAAAAACATAGCCTGGGCCGTTTTATCGTTTTCTACGTAAGGAATCGTCAGCCAGCCGTCACGCCGCATGATTGCGGCTGCAATATCACCGTCAGTTCCGGGGTATGAAGCAAAACTCGCTACTGCAGTCAAGTACTGCAACTGGGCTTGCCGATAATCCTCTAGCGGTCCGGCGATCACCTGACCCGGCAATAATGCAGCAATTTGCAAAAAAACACCAATCAATAGCAACATTAGTTTTTTCACAAGTCCACTCCCCGTTTCCAGTCTTTGTCCCGCTATAGCAAAACCTCATCTAGTTATAGCCTATGTCATATTCACACCCGGTACATTAGCCCGGCGAAACGAAGTTTGCAAAAACAGGCAGGCAGGTTTTGTAACGCCGTTACAAAACCTGCCTGCCTATTTGATGATCAGAAAAGCTTGCCGAATTATGAAGATAACGACATGAGCTTCATTGCAATAGTCAGATTCATCCGAGTTGCCGACTCATCCAGGTTAATGCCCAAAGCTTCTGAAAGTTTTTTCTTGCGGAATACGACCGTCTGTTTGTGAATAAATAACCGGTCGGCGATCATCTGCAGGGAATCGCCGGAAATCAGCGCCTCCAGGGTCATCAGGTCTTCAGCAACGTTTTTTGCCTGTTTTTTGTTGAGAATCAGCCCCAGATGATCCTGAACAAATTGCCTGGACTGACCCGAGCCCAGTTCTTTAACGAAGAATTGAAAAAAACCCAAGTCATGCCAGTGATAAATAGCCCGACCTGCTGCAAAGGCCGGCCCATACCGCAGTGCTGCGCGCGCCTGTTCAAACAGCCCGGCCAGTTCTGTCGTTTCGCCGGTAGAGTGAGCCACTCCGACGGTGATCGCCGCGCCTTGCCAATAGCGCGCGATGATTTTGATCAGATTCTCGGCGCCCATTTTGGCAACGTCAACCGTCACCGGACCGCCGCGCGAATTTGGCAACGACTGAATGACTGCGACTCCTGCCTGCGTTTGCCAGGCAATCCCTCCATCAGCGTCCTGAAGATAATCAATCAATGAATCAATATGTTGCTGCCGCTCCATCCATGCTTTATCGGCAGGCCCCTCGGCCATATATTCGGCTGGAATCCCCAGCAAATGCAAGACAAAGGGCGCTTCGATCAACACACCGGTTTGCCGCAGTTCGCCAACCAACTCTGCCTGGCTCAGACGACGATTCAGGCACTCGTTTAAAATATCACGCCGTTTATAGCGAGTGTACTGCCTGGACTTTTCTTTTTCCGCCCGCCTGGCGGCGGTTACATCCACTCCCACGCAAAGCAAGCCGGACTCGCCGGTCTTTTGGTCAATCACGATCCGATTGGTCCAGTCGATCCAGACTCTGCGACGAGCCTTAGTCACATTTTCATGTGTGTAGCGTTGGTATTTTGCAATATCGGCTTTAAGCTCCACAGCGATCTGTTTCAGGTTGCGCCCTGTCGACTCAAATTCCGGCAAAATCGTCTCCGACTCGCTTTTACCGATAATTTCCGCTGCAGTATAGCCGAAAAAGTTCAACCCGAACTCGTTCATAAAACTGATCTCATTCTGCCCATTCATGGCGAAAATGATCACGTTGGCGTCCTGGACCAGTTCACGGTAGCGTTTTTCACTTTCCATCAATTGATCATTGTAAGCTTTGATTTTAAGTAGCGAGCGCACCCGCGCCAACAGTTCGACTTTGACAATTGGTTTGGACAAAAAGTCGTCCGCTCCCGCTTCGATCGCCGCCA
>JBGSKE010000539.1:0-1961 GCA_041741355.1 Negativicutes bacterium
GTTGCTGAAGCACTTGGCAAACCTTCATTTTTGGCGGGGTACTTTTAGTAAGGGACCGGCTATCTGCATCCGCCGGGGCAAAGGATTTTTGCCTGACCGTGGCGAAAAGCTGACAAGCAATATATGGCTGTGCAAGCAGAACGGAGCGACCGGCGATGAAACGGAGCAAAAATATAAAACGACTGGCGGCGCTGGCGGGACTGCTGCTTTGTTTTTGCCTGCTCCTGTTGCCGGCAACGGCGCTGGCCGAGCCGGAAGCCAAAAAGATCATTACGGTGGCCGGCGACGCCTATTTCCCGCCGTTTGAGTTTCTCGACGAACGCGATGGGCTAAAGGTCTACCGGGGGTTTAATATCGATCTGATTCGAGCTGTCATTGCCAAGACCGACTATGAACTGCAGTTTTTGCCGCTGCCCTGGGAGGAAGCGCTGCGGGCGCTGCAGGAAGGCCGGGTCGATGCGGTCGGCGGCATGAAATATGATGCCGAACGGGCCCATTACTTTGATTTTTCCGAGGAATATCTGATCAGTTCGTTGGCGATTTTTGTTGCCCGCGACAATTCGATCATCGTGGAACTGTCGGACCTGGAAAACAAACGGATTGCCGTGCAAAAAGATGATATCGCCTACCAAAAGCTGAAAAACCGTGTCCTGGAGCTGACCGCGACTGTCAGTCAGGAAGAAGCGATCAAGCTGCTATTGGCAGAAAAAGTCGATGCCGTAGTCGGCAACCGGATGGCCGGGCAATATATCGTGCAACGGCTGGGCGCGATGGAAAGGGTGAAAAGCGTCGGCGGCTTCATCAACCCTGAGCGCTATGGCTTTGCCGTCCGTCGCGGCAATGACGAACTGCTGGCCAAGTTTAACGAAGGTCTGCGCAAAGTGAAGAACGACGGGACCTATGATCAGATTTACGTCAAATGGTTTGGCGAGCCGGTCGACTACCCGGCCTATTATTACAAGAAATACCTGAGTTATCTGGGGCTGGGGCTACTGGCCACGCTGCTGCTCAGTTTGGTGTTCTGGCGGATCAACGTGGTGCTGAAACGGGAAGTGGCCAACCGAACGCAGGAATTGAAGCAGGTCAATGAGAAACTGGTTCGGATGAACCGTTACATTCAGGATGTGAACCGCTATCAGTCCAGCGTGCTGAACAGCGGCTACGGCGGCATTTTGACCTCGGACGCGGCCGGCGTGATTCGGTTTGCCAACCAATACGCCTGTGAACAGCTGGCGATTGACGGCGAAGCAGCCGGCAAAAACTTGCGCGACATCGCGGGTTGCGACTGGATCGCAGCGGTTTTGCAGGCTGGCGATGCGGCGGGAGAAGTCCAGCTTGGCCCCGACTGGATGGAGTATGCGGTGCTGCGGTTGGCTGCGGAGAATCAGCAGGAAGAGATCATTGTCCATTTTCGTGACATCAGCGAAGAAAAGAAGTTGCGCGAGGACGTGGGGAAACGGCATAAAATGGAGGCGCTGGGTCAGCTGGTTGCCTCGATCGCCCACGAGATTCGCACGCCGCTGACTTCGATCAAGACGTTTACCGAGATGCTGCCGAATAAATATGACAACGCCGATTTTCGCGAGAAGATCAGCCGGTTTGTGCCGCAGGAGATCGAGCGGTTGAACCGGGTGGTCAACGATTTGCTCAGTTACGCCAATCCGCCGACTGTGCAGCGGGAACGGCTACCGCTAAAGTCGTTGGTCGACGGCGTGTTGGTTTATTTTGCCGATGCGATTTCCCGCCAGGGCATCCGGCTGAGCGTCGATTTTGACGACCAGTTGCCGGTCTGGGTTGACCGGCATCAGATGAAACAGGTGCTAATCAACGTGTTGCTTAATGCGGTGCAGGCATTGGAGGGGCAGGCGGCGCCCACGCTCCGGCTGTCGGCCGAGCAGCGCGAAGGCGCGGTGCACCTGCTGGTGACGGACAATGGTCCGGGAATTTCGCCGGCAGCGCTT
>JBGSKE010000540.1:0-12212 GCA_041741355.1 Negativicutes bacterium
AAGGAAACGTTGACGAGGCAAACTGCTGAGAATTTTTTGGGTATCCCGATGGACTATTCTGTCAAAGTGAATTTGGACAGTTTTGGCCGGATCGTTGATGCGATTGGCGGCGTATCGATCGATGTTGAAAAACGAATGCAGTATGAAGATAGTTGGGACCATTATGTAATTGACCTGCAACCCGGCGTACAGAGGCTGGACGGAAGAACCGCACTGCAATATGTACGTTACCGCGATGAAGAGGGAGATATCGGTCGGGTGGCTCGCCAACAGAAATTTGTCCGGGCTGTGCTGGCCGAAGTTAGCTCGCCGGCGATAATTCTCAAAGCCCCCAGTATTATCAGGGAAGTTTTTGCATCATTGGATACGGATATACCGGTAGGCTTGATGCTGGGCGTGGCCCGCCAGTTTAAGAGTGGCTTGGCTGGCGGTTTCAAAACGCACATGGTCGACGGGTTGCCCTATTATATTGATGATATCAGTTACTGGGTTCCTGATATGATAAAAACCCGTAAAATGGTGGCGGAAATGCAAGGCGTAGCCTTTAGCGGCAAAGTTGAAGCGGCAGCCCGTCGCGCCGATGAAGAATATCGGAACGGGTTTCCGGCTAATGCGCACCTCGATGATGGAACCTATTATCCCGGTATGGATAAGGACAAAGCGAAAACTCTGAAACCTGGTGAAAAACCGCCAACAAAAACTCCGGTCAAGCCAGGGACTGTAGCGCCGACTAAGCCAGGGACTGTAGCGCCGACTAAACCGGGGACTGTAGCGCCGACTAAACCCGGGGCGCCCGCTCCGACAAAGCCTGCGGCGCCGACGCCGACTAAGCCTGCGGCGCCCAAACCAGCACCGACATCGACCGTGCCAGTCAGACTGGCGACGGAATTGGTCAATGCCAGCGGTCAAGCGGGAGCCAGTGACCGAATCGCCAGCATCATGGAAAACCGGGGCTTTGAAGTGACTGGCGTGTCCACGCTGGGATCGCCGATCCGGACCACGGTAGTCACCTCCTATACGCAAAATCCTTCGGTCGTGGCCAAGCTGACCGATTTGCCGTTTAAATATGTGTTAAATATTGCGGAAGACAACAGTCGGGCTATACCGGTCCGGGTGCTGATCGGACAGGATTATGGCGGGTAAGAGCGAGCCTTCGTCGCCGGATTACCCCGTCAACTTGAATCTGGCTGGGCGGCGTTGCCTGGTGATTGGCGGCGGAAAGGTGGCGGAACGTAAAGTTGCTGCACTATTGCAGTCAGGGGCTGCGGTCACGGTGATCAGCCCGACGCTGACAGGGAACCTGGCTTCCTGGTTGGCGACCGGTCATTTTAATTATAAGGCGGAGATTTTTTCACCGGTTGATGTGCAGGGATATCTGTTAGTCCTGTGCACTACTGACTCGCCTGCGGTGAACGAGCAGGCAGCAATTCTGGCCAAAGCGGCAGGCGCGTTGGTGAATGTTGCTGATTGCCCAGAGTTATGTGACTTTACAATTCCGGCGCGTTTGTTGCAAGGCGGTTTATCCATTGCTGTTTCTACTGGCGGCCAGAGCCCGGCTTTGGCTCGAGTTTTGCGCGATGAACTGGCTAAGCAATATGGGCAGGAATATGCCGATTATCTGGAAATTGTCGCCCGTTTGCGCCGGGAATGGCAAGAAACCTGTGAGTCGAGCGAAGAACGTTGTCGTAGGTGGAGTGAAGTGAAAGTGTTCGACCCCGAGGTGCTGGAAATGCTCCGGCAGGGCCGGCATGAAGAGGCGGAGGTCAGATTCAGGCATGATATTGGCTGTACTGGGACTCAATCATAAAACCGCTCCCGTGGATATCCGCGAATGTCTTGCTTGCCCTGAAGATACAGTAAAGCAGGCTTTGCGGCGATTGGAAGAACACGAAGATATTCTCGAGTGCGTGGTGCTCTCGACTTGTAACCGAACCGAAGTTTACGCAGTGCTGGATGACGTCGAAGATCCTCCGGCGACGCTACTGTATTTCCTTGCGCGACTAGCCGGACCGGAAGGCTATTCGATTGCGCCTGAGTATTTGTTTTATTATGCGGGAGATGAGTGCATCCGCCATCTGTTCCGGGTCGCCGGCAGCATTGATTCGTTGGTTATTGGTGAAGGTCAGATTCTCAGCCAGGTCAAAAAAGCTTATCTGGTCGCCAAAGATTGCGGCACGACGTCGACAGTGCTGAACACGCTGTTTCACCGGGCAATTGCTGCGGGCAAGAAAATTCGCACCGAAACCCGGATTGCTTTTAGTGCTGTATCGGTTAGTTATGCTGCGGTAGAACTGGCGAAAAACCTGCTGGGGGACTTATCCGCTGCCAGTGTCATGATTCTTGGCGCTGGTGAAATGAGTGAGCTGACAGCCCGTCACCTGGTCGCCAGCGGCGTGAAGACGGTTTTTGTCTCCAATCGAAACCACAACCGGGCCGAAGAATTGGCGCAAAAATTTCAGGGTGAGGCCGTTCCGTTCGAAAAGTTCATGAAATGGGCCGCCCAAACCGATATCATCATCGCTTCAACTGGTGCGCCACACTACATCGTGCGTGCATTGGATGTCGCCCATATTATGCCGCAGCGGGCAGGTCGCCCGTTGATTTTTATTGACATCGCTGTGCCGCGTGACGTGGAACCGGAAGTGGCGGCGATTGCCGGCGTTAGCCTTTACAACATCGACAGTTTGAATGCGGTGGTTGACTCCAATCAACGCGATCGCCTAAAAGAAGCCCGCAAAGCGGAAAAAATCCTCGAGACGGAGGCCAAAGAGCTGATCGACCGATTCCGCTACCTTTCCTACCAACCCGTGCTCAGTCAGATGAAAGACAAGGCCGAACTGATCCGTCAGCGCGAAATCAAACGGGCGTTGGCCAAATTGCCGGACCTCGGCGCCGATGATCGGCGGATCATGGAAAACATGTCCCGCATGCTGGTGCGGAAGTTGTTGCGCGATCCGGTGATCTGCACCAATGAAGCGGCGGCCCGCGGTGAAGAAGAAGCCTGCGTTCAGGCACTGACAAGGCTGTTTAAATTGAATGAGTTAGGAGCGCCAACACACTGTGAAATCAAAAATAATCGTCGGCACGCGCGGAAGTAAACTGGCCCTTTGGCAAGCCGGACACATTGCGGACAGGCTGCGTCAGCTTAACCCGGGACTGACTGTCGAACTGAAACGAATCATGACTACCGGCGACAAGATTTTGGACGTGCCGCTAGCGAAAATTGGCGGTAAGGCGCTGTTTACCAAAGAACTTGAACTGGCGATGCTGGCCGGTGAAATTGATCTAGCCGTGCACAGCCTCAAGGATATGCCGACCGAATTGCCGGCGGGACTGATTTTGGCTGCTACCAGTGAACGAATGGATCCGCACGATGCCTTTGTCAGCCGCAAATATCGCTGTGTGGCGGACTTGCCGCAGGGCGCTACAGTAGGAACGTCGAGCCTGCGACGCAAAGCGCAGCTGCTGCGGCTAAGGCCGGATTTGAAAATCGACAGCCTGCGTGGCAACTTGGATACCCGGCTGCAAAAACTGGATGACGGGAATTTTGACGCGATTGTGCTGGCGGCGGCTGGTTTGCGTCGTTTGGGCTGGAGCGCTCGGATCACCGATCTGTTATCGCCGGAAGACTGTCTGCCGGCAGTGGGGCAGGGTGTGCTGGCAATCGAAACACGGGCCGATGACCCCGATTTGCAACCGTCGATGGCGCTGCTCAATCATGCGCCGACCCGGTCTTGCGTGACGGCCGAACGTAAATTTCTTGAGGTCGTTCAGGGCGGTTGTCAGACGCCGATAGGTGTTTATGGTCGCATTGATGCAGGAAAACTGGTGTTAAAAGCACGGATTTTATCGCTGGACGGAACTCGCTGCATCGAAGGCGTAATGACCGGCGATCCGGTGAACGCGGAAGCAATGGGCCAAGCCTTGGCGGAACAACTGTTAAATGACGGAGCGCGGCAAATTTTGGCTGAGATCGGTTTGGACTAAACCGGACCGCCACCGAAGATGGGAGCGAGTGCATTGATAAAAGGCAAAGTAGTACTGGCCGGCGCCGGTCCCGGCGATCCGGGACTGATTAGCAGTCGGGCGTTGGAATGTATCCGGCAGGCCGATGCGATTGTATACGACCGTTTGGTGTCGCCCCGCCTGGTTGCGCTGGCGCGGCCTGATGCCGAACTGATTTACGTGGGCAAAGCGTCCAATCGTCATACGTTGCGGCAGGAAGAAATCAATGCGCTACTGGTGCGGCTGGCCAAGGAAAACAAAGCGGTATTGCGCCTAAAAGGCGGCGACCCTTTTGTGTTTGGTCGCGGCGGCGAAGAAGCGCTGGTGTTGCGTGAACACGGCATAAGTTTTGAAATTATTCCCGGCATCACCTCGGCGATTGCCGTGGCGGCTTATGCCGGTATCCCGGTTACCCACCGGGCGATCGCCACTTCGTTTGCCGTGGTGACCGGCCATGAAGATCCGGAAAAAACCGAATCAGGCATGCAATGGGACAAACTGGCTACAGCGGTCGATACGCTGGTCTTTTTGATGGGAGTGGAGAATCTGCCCCATATCACGACACAACTAATCGCCAACGGACGGGCCGCCGATACGCCGGCCGCAGTGATCCGCTGGGGTACGACACCGCAGCAGAAAACCCTGATAACGACAGTCGGCAATGCGGTTGCCGATGTGGCGGCGCAGGGAATGACCCCGCCGGCGATTTTTGTGGTCGGCGAGGTCGTGAATTTGCGGCAAGGTCTGCGTTGGTTCGACGAACGCCCGTTGTTCGGCCAGCAGATTCTGGTGACCCGCGCCCGCGAGCAGGCCAGCCGGCTGATAGAAGAACTGGAAGCGGCAGGGGCGCAATGCGTGGAAGCGCCGACGATCCGGATTACCGAGCCGGACAGTTTTGCAGCATTGGATGAGGCGATTAGGGAAATCCATCGCTATACCTGGCTTGCCTTCACCAGCCCCAATGGGGTCAAGGCTTTCTTTAACCGTCTGAAATTGCAGGGCAAAGACGCCCGTTATCTGGGACAACTTAAAGTCGCCGTCATCGGCTCAGAAACCGCCGCCGAACTAGAACGCTGCGGCATTGTTGCCGATGTGGTGCCGGCCGAGTTTCGGGCGGAAGCGGTTGCGGCGGCTCTCGAAGGCAAGGTTGGGCCGCAGGACCGGGTGTTGATTGCCCGAGCTGCCGAAGCACGGGAAGTGCTGCCGCAGGAACTGATCCGTTTCGGCGCAGCAGTCGATGTTGTACCGGTATATAAAACCGTGCTTGGTGATGCCGATTCGGCCCAGCTGGCTGAAATGTTGGCGGCTGGTGAAATCGACATAGTGACATTCACCAGTTCTTCGACGGTGACCAATCTGCTGGCGATTCTCGGCAACAAGGCCAAAGAGCTGCTAAGCAACGTGAAAATTGCCTGTATCGGACCGGTGACTGCCGATACCTGCCGCGAACACGGCCTGCAACCGGCGGTGGTGGCGACTGAATACACGATCAAAGGTTTGGCGGAAAGTATCATTCGCGAAATGGGAGGGGAACAGCGTGCCTGAGATTCTATATCGTCCGCGTCGATTGCGGGCTTCGGCCGGCATCCGCAACATGGTGAGAGAAACCCAGCTGTCAGTGCATGATTTTGTTTATCCGATTTTTGTCGTGCCAGGCATCAACATCCGCAAAGAAATTCCGTCGCTGCCGGGACAATATCACCTGTCAGCCGACCAGGCACTGGAAACCGCCAGGCAGGCAGCGGCGCTGGGAATACCGGCCGTACTGCTGTTCGGTTTGCCGGAATACAAAGATGCAAAAGGCTCCAGTGCCTGGGATATGAAAAGCCCGGTGCAACGGGCAATGGTGTTGATCAAAAAGGCATTGCCTGACCTGGTGATCATCGGAGACGTTTGTTTGTGCGAATACACCGATCACGGTCACTGCGGCCTGTTAAAAGGCCAGGAAGTCGACAATGATCCGACGCTGGATCTGTTGGCCCGGGTAGCGGTCAGCCAAGCCAAGGCTGGCGCTGATGTGATCGCGCCATCGGACATGATGGATGGCCGAGTGGCTGCCATCCGCGAAGCACTCGATGTCGAAGGCTTTGCCCAACGGACGATTATGGCCTATTCCGCCAAATATGCCTCCGCATTTTACGGACCATTTCGTGAAGCGGCCGATTCAGCACCGCAGTTTGGTGATCGCCGCGCCTATCAGATGGACCCGGCCAATGTTCGAGAAGCAATGCGGGAAGTCGATCTCGACGTTTCCGAAGGGGCCGATATCATCATGGTCAAGCCGGCGATGGCCTATATGGACGTGATCAGCAAAGTGCGGGATGGCTTTGAATTGCCGGTAGCCGCCTATAATGTCAGCGGTGAATATGCAATGGTCAAAGCAGCGGCGGCTAACGGCTGGATGGAAGAGCAGCGCACCACGCTGGAAATCCTCACCGGCATCAAACGGGCCGGCGCCGATATTATCATCACCTATCATGCGCTGGAAGCCGCCGCGTGGTTGCGCTAATCAGCCCGGAAAGGAGACTGAAATCATGGCTTTGAATCTGGATAAATCAGCGGCGGCTTTTGCCGAAGCAAAGCAGTACATGCCGGGCGGCGTCAACAGTCCGGTCCGTTCTTACCGGGGTGTCGGCGGCACGCCGCCGTTCATCGCCAGTGCGGCTGGCAGCCGGATCGTCGATATCGACGGTAATGAGTACATCGATTACGTCGGTTCATGGGGACCGATGGTTTTGGGGCATGCCCATCCGAAAGTGATTGCGGCGTTGCAGGCGGCTTTGCTGCGTGGAACCAGTTATGGTGCACCGACGTTGCTGGAAACCGAACTGGCCAAGAAGGTCCGTCAGGCCGTGCCGGCAATGGAACTGGTGAGGATGGTCAACTCGGGGACCGAAGCGACAATGAGCGCTTTGCGTCTGGCCCGCGCTTTTACCAAGCGGGACCGGATCGTCAAGTTTGATGGCTGTTACCATGGCCACCATGACAGTCTGTTAGTTAAAGCCGGTTCCGGCGCTGCTACGTTCGGCGTGCCGGACAGTCCCGGTGTGCCGACTTCGGTAGCTCATACTTCGCTAACGCTGCCGTTTAATGACATTGCAGCGATGGAAGAACTGTTTGTGCAGCAGGGCGAGCTGATTGCCGCTGTGATCATCGAACCGGTACCCGGAAATATGGGCATGGTTTTGCCGCATGACGGCTACCTGGCCAAAGTGCGGGAATTGACCGCCCATTACGGAATTCTGCTGATTTTCGACGAAGTGATGTCCGGTTTCCGGGTGGCGCTCGGCGGGGCGCAGGCCCACTTCGACATCCAGCCGGACCTGGTTTGCCTGGGCAAGGTGATCGGCGGCGGATTGCCTGTCGGCGCTTACGGCGGACGGCATGACATTATGAGCTGCATTTCGCCGGCTGGCCCGGTTTATCAGGCCGGGACTTTGTCCGGCAATCCGCTGGCAATGACGGCCGGACTGGCGACACTGTCGGAAATTATGGATAATCCCGATTTTTATCCGCAACTGACAGCGAAAACAAACGAGTTGTGCGCAGGGATCGGCGCTGCGGCCGCGGCAGCCGGCGTGCCAATCCAGTCACATCAACTGGGCAGCATGTTCGGTATGTTCTTCAATGCCAAGCCGGTCACCGATTACGCCTGCGCTGCCACATCGGACCAGGCGGCTTTCAAAATCTGGTTCCATACGATGCTCGAACAGGGCGTCTATCTGGCGCCGTCCCAGTTTGAAGCCGGGTTCATGTCGGCTGCGCACAGTGATGAGGATATCGAAAAAACGGTCTTGGCCGCCAAGGTTGCCATGCAGGCTGTGGCGCAAAGCCAGAAGCCGTAAGAAGTTGGCATTAAATAAAGCATCCCGTATAAACTGACACATACAGAAATATCGAAACCTCCTGACGTCGGCTGTTTCCAGCTGTATCAGGAGGTTTTGTTTATTAAAAGTCTTTTTGCAAGTTAACTCTTGTACTGCAGTCAACTGAAGGCCTTATTTCTCGCCGCTCCCAATAATCGCCAGCGCAGCCAGCGCCGCATCGATATCTGCTTCGGTTGTGAAACGGCTCACGCTGAAACGGACGGTACCTCTCGAAAGTGTGCCGATGCTGCGGTGGGCTGCAGGGGCGCAGTGCAGGCCGGTACGGGTAAAGATGCCAAATTGTTGTTCTAAACGGACACCGACTTCATCGCAGAGGATGCCGGTAATATTTAACGAAAGCACGCCGACCGACTCAGAGGGATCTGCCGGGCCGTAGACCTCAATTTTTGGCAGTTCTCGCAAGCCGTCGCGGAACCGGCGCAGCAGTTTTTGTTCATGGGGCAACACCTTATCAACGCCATAATTAGCCAGATCGGTCAGCGCGGCGCCCAGACCGGCCAAGCCGATCGCGTTCAGGGTGCCGCTTTCCAGTTTGTCCGGTAGAAAGGCAGGCTGGAGTTCTGATTCGGAAGCGCTGCCGGTACCGCCGAACAGCAAGGGCCGCAAATCCACATCGTTACCCAACGCCAGTCCGCCGGTCCCCTGCGGTCCACCCAGGCTTTTGTGCCCGGTGAACGCCAAAAAATCGATAGCGTTTTTTTGCATATCCAGAGGGCAGACGCCGGCCGTTTGCGCAGCGTCGACGGCGAAACAGACACCGAATTCGCGGGCCAGCGAACCGATTTCGGCGATCGGTTGCAACGCACCGGTTACGTTGGAGGCATGAGTGATGATGATCAAACGGGTTTGCGACGTCAGCAGACGACGGACTGACTCAGGATCAATCTTGCCCTGTGCGTCACAGGCAGCCACCGATAGGCTGACGCCACAGGATTCCAAATGGTGAAGCGGCCGCATCACCGCGTTGTGTTCCATGGAACTAGTCACGACATGATCGCCGGGGTTTAAAAATCCAAACAGGATCACATTCAGCGCTTCGGTGGCGTTTTTGGCAAACACGACCCGATCGGTCGATGGGGCATTGAACATAGTCGCCAGCTGATCGCGTGTATCGTAAACCATGCGGGAAGATGCCAATGATTTTCCATGTCCGGCCCGTCCCGGGCTACCGCCGCACTCGCAGAGATAGTCCTGCATCGAGGCAATCACTTGCGGGCATTTGGGCCAGGATGTAGCTGCATTATCCAGGTATATCGACAAAAGAGATGCACCTCCTACAGTGCCGATTATACCATAGCTTAATCGGAATAGCAGGCAGGGTGGCGGGGGCGGCAGTCACCTCCACCAATAGGCTTGCAGGCAAAACAACAAACTTAGTGCCGGCAGCATGCCAAGCCTGTGTAAAAGCATCAGGCTAGGGAAAGGTTCTACGTTGGAACCATTTTGCCGGCATCTGCACCGGAAGAATTGGCTGCCACGGATTGGGCGAACGCAAAGCTGCCGGCAAAGGCCGGATAAAAAAAGGTTGCCACAGGGATCGTAAATTTACGCCCAGTTCATTTCATGATCGTGACATGATCCTGGTTATTCAGTCCGGCAGCGTTGGCCTCATCCAAGTCCAAATGCATTTCCAGCTGGAAGTCTGTATGGACCCGCACCAAAACCTCCTGAAAAATTAATCCGCGGGGGCCTGACGTTCTAATGTCAATGCGTTCTTTGTCGCTGACGCCGAATACTGCGGCATCGGTGGGATTCATGTGGACATGGCGGGCCGCAACGATCACACCTGTCGGTAAAGTGACCGAACCGACAGGGCCAACTAGGGTTACACCAGGCGATCCGGTCAGATCGCCCGAATCGCGAACCGGGGGTCGCAAACCAAGACGATAACCATCTGCCGTCGATATCTCGACTTGTGTTTGTTGACGGACCGGTCCCAGAACTCGGACTTTTTCTATTACGCCACCGGAACCTACTAACGTTACAGTTTCATTGCAGGCAAACTGTCCGGGTTGTGATAGGTCTTTTTGCTTCGTCAAGACGGACCCCGGCCCAAACAAGCGTTGCACATCTTCGGCTGCCACGTGGACGTGCCGGTTGGATACTCCAACCGGCAGACTCTTCGCCCTTGCCTGGCTATTGGCGCCGCTTTGCTGGAAGTGCCTGAGCACGGCTTCGGTGACGGCGATAACCAATTGTTCGGTTTGTGACATATTATCCTCCACGCTAACCGAAAACTATTTTTGCATTTCTTTCAAGACCTGACGGACAACTCCGGCAATGTCTTCCGGCCGGAACCCTGTAGTGCAGGCTGATTGCGATGCAACTGGGGCCAGATCGACTTTCTTTGTGCCATAAGCCAATCGTTTGATGTTGATCAAATGCTGGGGTCCCAGGTTTTCCGAAATACTGCTGCCCCCCCAGGCGCCGCAGCCCAAAGTCAGTGAAGGCAAAAGTCCGGTAGAGTAACCAATGGCGCCGAAGGCAGAAGGAGTGTTGACCAGAATCCGAAATACCGGTTTGCGGATGAACTCTTTTACCAATTGCTCATCCCGCGAATGAATCGAGAAAGAGTGTCCGACACCTCCAAGTTTTAACAGTTCAATACTTAGCAGGCAGGCTTCATGCCAGTCTTTGACTACATAAAAACCCAGTACGCAGGTCAATTTTTCGTAAGATAACAAATGTCCCGGTCCATAACCGTCCAGGCGGGCAATAAGGATTCGGGTGTCGGCAGGAACCCGGACGCCGGCCTTTTCGGCAATGTAAACGGCGCTTTTCCCTACCATTGACGCAATCATTCCACCGCGCGGAGTCATGATCAGTCGGGCGACTCGGTCAGTTTCTTCTGTGGATAAGAAGAAACCTCCCTGCTGCTTTAGTTCATTGATCACTGTTTCCTGAATTGGCTGATCGGCGATAATTGCTTGTTCCGAGGCGCAGATCATCCCGTTGTCAAAAGTTTTACTGGTCAGAATGTCTTTTACAGCCTGGCGTACGTCGGCTGTTCGTTCGATGAATGCCGGCACGTTGCCCGGCCCGACACCGAGAGCGGGCTTTCCTGCACTGTAAGCGGCTTTGACCATAGCCGATCCACCGGTTGCAATGATGACGGCAATGTCATCGTGTTTCATCAGTTCGTTGGTCGCTTCCATCGTAGCTTTGCTTACGCAGCAGATAAGATCACGCGGCGCCCCGGCGGAAACCGCTGCGTTGTGTAGTAATTCAACCGTCGCGTTGCTGCATTTGATGGAATTGGGATGCGGTGAAAAAACGATTGCATTGCCGGCCTTGATGGCGCATAGGGCATTGTGGATGATTGTGGAAGTCGGATTGGTGGTAGGGGTCAGGGCCAATACGACGCCGACGGGAACAGCAGCCTCGAGAACCTTGGTTTCTTTATCATCGCTGAGGATGCCGATGGTTTTGATATTGCGGATAGCTTGATACACATCCTGGGCCGCAAAAAGGTTTTTAATCACTTTATGCTCGACAACGCCATAGCCGGTTTCTTCGACTGTCATCCGAGCCAGACGCTCTGCATTGGCTTTTACGGCCGCAACCATGGCCTGCAGGATTGTATCGACAGCCTGCTCGGAAAATCCGGCGAAGTTCTCGTGCGCAACTTTGGCGCAACGGGCCAGATTTCTCGCTTCTTGGATGGAACTCAGATCATAGTCCAATTGCACAACGTATCCTCCTATCCCGATGCTGAAATAGAATCAACCTATTTTTTCGTTTCAGACGGGATAATCATCTCCACTTCGGCATGGGGGCGAGGAATAACATGTACCGCAACCAGTTCGCCAATCCGCTTGGCAGCTGCTGCTCCGGCATCAACCGCCGCTTTTACGGCGCCGACATCGCCACGCACCACGATGGTGACCAGACCGCCGCCAACAAGTTCCTTGCCGACCAGATGGACATTAGCCGCCTTTACCATTGCGTCCGCAGCTTCAATCGCTCCGACTAATCCTTTGGTTTCGATCATGCCCAATGCTTCTTGTTGCACAATGATAGCCTCCTTCTTATTTTCCGGTTTGTTCTGGATTGTTTGTTTCGCTGTGACGGTCGCTTTCGGACTCATTATTTCTGCTCTTTCGGTAAAATGATTTCCACATCGGCATGGGGTCGGGGAATGACATGCACAGAAATCAGTTCACCCACGCGCTGCGCAGCCGCGGCTCCCGCATCGGTGGCTGCTTTTACGGCGCCGACGTCGCCCCGGACCATGACAGTGACCAATCCGCCACCTACCAGAACCTTGCCTATCAAGCGCACATTCGCTGCTTTGACCATTGCGTCGCCTGCTTCAATCGC
>JBGSKE010000541.1:0-7277 GCA_041741355.1 Negativicutes bacterium
GCGCCAAGCCGCAGAATTTTACCGCAATCTTGAATTACCTGGGAATCCCCAAGAGTTCGCTGTCGATTTTGCTGCAAGAGCTTACCAAAAGTGATTATCTTGGTTATGATGCTGACACACGTGTCTATTTTCCGGGACTGAAACTGATCCAGATTGGCGCGATTTGCATCAACAACACCGATATTTCGCGCGAGATTAACCTTGGCATTAAGAGATTGAGCGAAGAGTTCGGCGAAACTACTCACGCCGGTATTCTCGACGGTCGCCAAATCGTCTATATCGCAAAGTATCACGCCTCTCGGGACGTGAGCGTGGTCACGTCGGTCGGCTACCGGATCCCGGCACACGCCACCGCCATCGGCAAAGTGCTGCTGGCAACGTTGACGCAGGCGGAGATCAAGAGCCGCTTCAATGGTGTACAGTTGGAACGTTACACCGATAGAACGATTACCGATTTCAAAGTGCTGCTTGCTGAGCTGACGAAGGTGGCCGAGCAGGGTTTCGCCTTGGACAACCAGGAGATCATCCCGGGGGGGATTTGCGTGGCCGCGCCGATTATCGACAAAGCGAACAAGACAGTGGCGGCTATGAGCGTGACGATGGCAGCGGCCCGGGCAAGCGAAAGTGAAATGATGGTGACGGTCGTCGAGAAGGTTCGCGCTGCGGCCGGCAACGTGTCGCTGCGGCTGGGGAAAAGATAATGTGTCAGCGAAATTTATTTTGCGCAACAAGCAGGAAAATGAAATCAAGGGCTAGAAATAGAGATACTGTAATTATGAGAGTACTGTTTTTTTGTTCACAAGAGTGAACTTAGTTCAATCCGTTGAACTATAATTTGTTCGTAAGATTCATAGCGCCTAAGCGGAAGAACTACGGACAATATTTTTTTGTTCATTCATGTGAACAAAGTTCGTGTGAATGAACAAAATCGAAGACTCCGTCGGATACTGGGACGGGTCTTTGGTGTCAAATAAAAGAAAAAGGGGTGGAGAAATCAAGCGTTAGCAATGCGGAAATAGTCTGTCGAAGTAAATCGAAAAAATGGAGGGGTTTTTGTGAAAAGAAATATTTCTTTCCTGGCCGTTGTTCTATGTTTGATGATTATCGTAACAGGCTGCGGTACGCAGAAGGCAGAAGCGCCTAAGTTTCCCACAAAACAGATAGAGATTATTGTCCCGGCAGGTGCGGGTGGCGGTACGGATATGTTAGCCCGGGCTTTGGCCAATAAAGCGAAGGATATCCTAGGGGCCCCAGTAGTTATAGTGAACAAGCCGGGCGGCAGCGGATCAGTAGGGTTTACGGCTGGGCAGACTGCCAAACCTGATGGCTACAGTGTAACAATGTTTTTCTTAGAACTCGTTGTTCTTCCTCACCTGGGTACTGCTCCGGCGGACTATACGAAGTTTGAACCAGTTATGATGATCAACGCCGACCCAGCGGCGTTTACCGTCGCCGTTGATGCGCCGTGGAAAAATTTAGAAGAATTTCTTGCTTATGCCAAAGCTAACCCTGGCAAAGTGCGTATGGGTAACGCCGGGGCAGGCAGTGGCTGGCACTTGACGGCTGTTGCGGTCGAACAAAAGACTGGCGTTAAATTTACTCACTTGCCCTTTAATGGCGCGGCTCCCGCAGTGACGGCATTGCTTGGCGGAAACGTGGACGCCGTGGCTGTCAGCCCAGCCGAGGTTGGCTCGCAGGTAGCTGCTGGAAAACTGAGGATGCTGGCCATCGCCTCTGAGAAACGTAGCAAAAACTACCAGCAGACCCCTACTTTCAAAGAGCGCAATGTCGATGTTGTGATGGGAACCTGGCGCGGACTGGGGGTTCCCTTGGGGACCCCGCCGGCAGTTATCAAAGTGCTGCACGATGCCTTTAAAAAAGCGATGGAAGATCCGGCCTTTATCGCCTTGTGCGATAAAGCGGACCTAGGTCTGCGCTATATGGACGGTCCGAGTACTGCGAAATTCCTCAAGTCAGAGTATGACAACTATGGCATGCTTACTGAAAAAGTAGGTTTGAAGAAGAAATAACTGACAGGCACAATGCGTCGAAAGATCGGGCGTCACCGCCTGGTCTTTCGATAATAGGAGCGATCATTATATGAAAACAGGAAATTGGTTTGCGGTACTATTTTTTATGTCAATTTCAGCGGCAATATGGCTTATGTCGGCAAGTTTCCCGCCTAGTGACAATCCCGGTATTCCTGGGCCTATCTTCTTCCCGAGGTTGGTCGTGATCATCATTGTTGTCCTGACTGTACTGATGGCGGCGGAAAACGTGCGGATAAACGATAAAAGCAAGTTGTTCGACTTGGCTAATCCGGGTTTGAAAAGAAACTTAAAGATTTTTGTTATTTCCGCAATATATTGTTTTCTACTGAATTATATCGGGTTTCTCATCCTGACACCTATTGCCCTGCTCATCATGATGCTTGTCTTGAAACGGCAGGGGCTTTTTGGCTGGAAGATTTTTTCCTCATTTGTGGCTACTGCGGCCATTTATCTGGTTTTTCAGGTGCTCCTCGATGTGCCGCTGCCGACATGGTCTTTTTAGGAGGTAAGCTGTAGTGGAATTATTATTGCATGGTTTTGCCACCGTTTTTCAACCCGCTCCATTTATGACACTTGTCGCCGGTGTAATTGCAGGCATTACGATTGGCTCGTTACCAGGCCTTACAGCGACCATGGGCGTGGCGCTGCTAACGCCGTTGACTTTCAGCTTTCCAGCAACAACCGGTCTGGTGATGTTGTGCGGCGTATACTGCGGCGCTATATATGGCGGATCGATATCGGCAATTCTGCTCCGAACTCCCGGAACGCCTGCAGCGGCAGCCACTGTATTCGACGGACATGCTTTAGCCTTAAAAGGTCAGGCAGGCAAAGCGCTTGGTATATCGGCCATCGCCTCTTTCGGCGGCGGCATGTTTAGTGCGCTGGCGCTCTCTTTTATCGCGCCGCAGTTGGCCAAGATCGCTCTGTCGTTCGGGTCGCCCGAATATTTCGCCATGGGGTTGTTCGGTCTGAGCATTGTCTCTAGCATTTCAGGCAATGAGGTTATCAAAGGCCTGCTGGCTGCAGCATTTGGCCTTTTGGTGTCAATGATTGGCCTGGACCTGCTGACCGGATATCCTCGATTTGCCTTTGGAATACCGGATTTGTTGAACGGGGTATCGTTCATACCGGTGCTCATCGGCCTATTTGCCGTGGCCGAGGTGTTTATCGCCGCTGAAGCGGCGATAGAAACGGCGAAGATCAACGTGAAGGTTGCAGGGCATCTACCATCGCTTTCTGAAATAAAAGGCTGCCTGCCGACGATTCTCAAGGGTTCGATAATTGGTACGATGATAGGTATTGTTCCTGCTGCCGGCGGTGATATAGCCGCCTTTGTTTCCTATGGAATAGCCAAACGATCCTCCAAAGATGGCGACAAGTTCGGTACAGGCGTGCTCGATGGAGTGGCTGCACCGGAAGCGGCGAACAACGGCGTTACCGGCGGCGCGCTCATTCCTTTGCTTACATTAGGAATTCCCGGCGACGCAGTCACAGCGATTTTTCTCGGAGCGCTGATGCTTCAGGGGCTTCGTCCTGGGCCGCTGCTTTTCACGGAACATGCCGATGTTGTATATTCTGTTTTCGCGGGGATGATCACAGCCAACATTGTTATGTTGTTCGTCGGCTTGCTTGGTATCAGATTTTTTTCGCGGGTAATAACCATTCCTAAGCCAATTCTGACACCGATTGTTTTTATTCTCTGCGTTGTCGGTTGTTATGCAATAAATAACAGCATGTTCGATATTTTTGTGATGATGTTATTCGGCCTGTTGGGATACTTGATGAATAAGCTTAATTTTCCAGCGTCACCCATCGTGCTGGCCCTCATTCTAGGCCCGATGATCGAAGGCGAGTTTCTTCGCAGTCTGCTGATGTCGTATGGCTCCGCCACTATATTTTTCACCAGGCCGATTTGTCTCTTCCTGCTTTGCATTACCGCAATCTCTATAATCGGATCATACATAGCCCAAAGAAAGAAAAAGAAACCGTTGACCGGCGTTGACCTGAGCGAATGAGAATCCGTCTGCGATAGGATGCGGCAGGACGATAATTTCGGAAGCATGAAATAGGAGGGAAAATAATGCAAAATGAGTTTATGCTGGGCAATGAAGCAATAGCCCGAGCGGCAGCGGAAGCTGGGGTCAAGGTTGTCGCCGGTTATCCGGGGACTCCCGCCACAGAAATTGTCGATCTGTGCGGTGGGTACCCTGGCGTTTATGCTGAGTGGGCGACAAATGAAAAACATGCCTTCGAGGTGGCGACAGCGGCCTCGTTAACTAACCAGCGAGCCATGGCGGTTATGAAGCACAACGGTACCAATGCGGCGGCGGATTTTCTCATGCACGTCAATTTCACCGGCATTCGGGCCGGTCTGGTGTTGATCACCGCTGATGATCCGGGTGGTCTGTCTTCCCAGTGTGAAGAGGACACTCGGATACTCGTCCATAGTTACGCCCACCTGCCGATGTTCGATCCATCCAGTGTGCAGGAAGCTTACGCCATGACCAAGGCTGCGTTCGAGCTGTCTGAGCAGACTGAGCTGGTTTTCGCTCTCCGCCCGGTCATGCGCATTAACCATGCCGGCGGTATGGTGCAGACGGGGGAAATGGCGCCTCAAAATCGTTCGGCCGAATTTATCATCGACCGCAAGCGATTCGTGATGTCGGCGGTGGTGGAAAAGGAGTCGGGTGGCGAGCTCAGGCCAAAGATGCGCCACCGCTGGCTGAACAACAAGCAAACCGAACTCAAGTCGCTCATGGAGGATTCGCCGTTCAACTGGCTGGAGATGACGCCGGGCGAGACCGGGTTTATCGGCTGCGGCATCGGCTACGCTTTCCTCAAGGAGGCAGAGTGCATCCACGGCGCCAAACTGCCCATCCTTAAGTTGTCGACACTGCCGCTGCCGGAGGGAAAGGTAATCGATTTCATCCGCGGACTGAAAAAGGTCGTGGTTTTCGAAGAGGTCGAGCCTGTTGTCGAGAAGTTGATCAAGCAGCTGTGTTTTGAGCATAAGATCGTGCTGGAAGTGCTGGGGCGCAGCGGCTATCTGCCGCAAGAAGGCGAACTGTCAGCCAATCTCGTGCTGACGGCGGTGGAAGCTGCGCTGGCTGACCAGCCTTATCCGGCCCCAGAGCAGGGCCGGTATGTGTCGGCGCGCACGCGAACCCAATGCCCCGGCTGCAGTCACCGCGGCCTGTTGTACGCCCTTAAGGAAGTCGTCGGCAAGAATGGCGGCGTTGTCACGGGCGATATCGGTTGCCACGACGCTGGAACCTTTGAACCGATGAAACTGCAGGCGACCATCTATTGCATGGGTTCGTCGATCCCGATGGCCCACGGCATCAAGAAAGCCGGATTCGACAAGCCGGTGTACGCGCTGATCGGCGATTCGACATTTTTTCATAACGGCCTGACGGGGTTGGCAAGTGCCATCTATAACGGCGGCGATATTACGGTGGTGATTGCCTATAATTCGACTACGGCCATGACCGGTTTTCAGCCCCATCCCGGCAGTCCAAACAATCTAAACCAGCCGATGACGCCGATTGAGCCAGGGGCGGTTGCTGCAGCAATGGGCGCCAGGGTGTTTTATTGTAACCCCTATAATGTCGAGGAGACCATTCAAGTGATCAATGAGGCCACGGCGGCGAAGGGGGTTCGGGTTGTCATTGCGCAAGCGCTCTGCTACCTGAATTTCGGCCGCGAGGGCAAGATTTCTTATACTCCGCGCACGGTGGCGGTGGATGAAGCGGTATGCAACGGCTGCGGACTATGTGTAAGGACTTTCGGTTGCCCGGCCATCAGCCTGATCGGCAACAAGGCGTTCATCGAGCCCAGCAGCTGCAACGGCTGCGGCGTTTGCGTATCGGTATGCAAGAAAGGGGCGATAAAATGAAGTTTGATTTAGTAATCGCCGGAGTCGGTGGACAGGGGAACATACTCGCCTCCCAGGTTGTTGCCAAGTGCGCGATGGATGCCGGCTATAACGTCGTCAATACGGAAACGAAGGGCGCCGCTCAGCGAGGTGGATCGGTACTGTCCCATGTGCGGTTTGGCGACGGTGAGATTTTTTCGCCGCTGGTGCCAGTGGGGCAAGCAGATGTGCTGCTCGGATTCGAGCCATTGGAAGCGCTGCGTTACATAAACCTGCTCAATAGGGATGGCAAGTTCATCATCAATACTGCCGCGGTGCCCACCATCCTCGCTAATATGAAAGTGGACGAATACCCTAGTACCGAGCAGATTATGGCGACGATCAAGACGAAAGGACTCAGCGGCTATTTTGTAAATGCAACCAAGGTAGCCAAAGAGCTTGGTAATGTATTACTGACCAATGTGGTAATGTTAGGCGCCTTTACGGCGGTGAGTGATATCCTGCCACCCGATGTCATTGTGACAAAACTGCTGACGATGGTGGACGCGAAATTCCATCAGGACGACAGCCGCGCCTTCGAGTTCGGCCGAAATCTGATCCGTGGCGATGTAAAAAGTTAAGGAGGAGAAAACGAAAATGATCTTTGAATTTACCGAGCAGCAAAAAATGATCCAAAAAATGGCCAGGGAATTCGCTGCAAAAGAGATTGCCCCCGGCGTGATGGAACGGGATGAAAAAGAGGAGTTTTCAAGAGACCTGCTTGATAAAGCTGGTGAACTGGGAATGGCGGGAATATGCTTTCCTGAAGAATACGGCGGCTCTGGTGGCGATTATATCAGTTACATAATAATTAATGAGGAAATCGCCCGGGTTGATGACTGTGTACAAACGGGTTTCGCAGCCTCGGTGTCTTTATGCGCAATGCCTATTTATAACTATGGCACAGAAGAACAAAAGCAAAAGTACCTTGTTCCGTTAGCCAAAGGCGTTACCCTTGGCGCTTTTGGACTCACAGAACCTAGTGCTGGTACAGATGCTTCCGCCCAACAGACGGTAGCTGAACTTAGAGGAGACCATTATTTATTAAACGGCGCAAAAATTTTTATTACTAACGGTGGTGCAGCCGAAAGTTATCTCGTTTTCGCGATGACTGACAAGTCCAAAGGTGTTAAAGGCATTTCCGCCTTCATATTAGAAAAGGGAATGCTCGGCTTTTCTTTTGGCAAAACAGAACATAAAATGGGTATCCGGTCATCCCAGACACAAGAACTTATCTTCCAGGATGTTAAAGTTCCGCTGGGAAACCTGCTTGGCAAAGAGGGCGACGGTTTCAAGATAGCCATGAGCACGCT
>JBGSKE010000542.1:0-3795 GCA_041741355.1 Negativicutes bacterium
CCATACCGAACCAGATGTTCCAACCCGGCTCTATCTGACGCCGAATGAGCTTGCTGGAGCCAGGCATCTGTTGCAAGAACGAGGCTTTGACGGTGGTAATCTTCTGGCAGTGCACCTTCCCCGCAAATGGACGGACGGCAATTGGCCCGCCGCACATGTAGCACGCGTGATCGACCGCCTTGCCGCTACTTGGCCCGAGGCAACGTTGCTGCTAACCTGTGGTCCCGACGAGGAACCGTTACTCAATGAGGTACAGCCTTTGCTACAATGCCGTGGGTTGGTAATCACCGGTCAGTCTTTCCGCAGCTGGGCAGCTTTGCTCAAGCACAGCAACCTTCTGCTTTGTCGCGATTGCGGGCCAGTCCATGTTGCTGCCGCACTCGACGTACCGGTCATTAGTGTATTCGAAGAATCGAAACGCAGAGAACACACTCGCTGGGAACCTTGGTTGGTGCCGCACTGCAATGTATTCCGCCCGGATATTTTTTCGCCATCTGCAGAAGATACTTTTTCCGCCGACATTGCCATCGCAGCCAAACAGCTACTGAGCCTGAAAAAATAAAAGGTTTTTGTCTGCTAAAAGCGAATATTTATTAAGTTAAATGATTGGAGATATTGGAGGATTTTTGATGCCCATTCGATTTAGTGTTCAGATTTGCAGCTATAACCGCTGGCATTTATTGAAACGGTCCCTGACAGCATTATTTGCCCAAGATTTTCCTAAGGATGAATACGAAATCGTATTCGTCGACGATGGCAGTATCGACGATTCTTTGACCATGGCGCAAGAATTAGCCAAATCGGCACCCTGCCGGCTTAAAATACTGACCAAACCCAATGACGGACTTTCACGAGCCCGCAATCTTGGCATCAGAAACTGCGAAGGCGAAATCATCCTATTCATGGATGATGACACTTTTGCCGACCCCGCGCTGCTGCGGGAACACCTGCTCATTCACGAACAGCACCCCAACGCCGTAGTCATGGGTTGGGTCAATCATATCGAAGAATTGGACCCACAGGAGCCACGCAAATATGTGATGGCGGATTATTCCCGCTCTTTCTTCTGGACCAGTAATGTTTCCGTCCGCAAAAAGTACATCGATCAAGTCGGCGGATTCGACGAAGATTTCCGCGAATACGGCTGGGAAGACATGGAACTCGGCTATCGCCTGAAAAAGCTGGGTTTACAGAGACATATTAACGAAAAAGCGATTGTATCCCATTTCAAACCACCCAAACAAAAGAAAGACCTGCCGGGAATGATCAGGCAGGCTGAATCGAGCGCCCGTAGCGCTCTCATTTACATCAAGAAGCGTCCTGGACTTCGTTCGCGAATGGCAACCGGGATTACCTGGTTTCGCATGGGACTGGATTTACTGTTTCGTCCGCTGCGTCCATTGTTTCAAAACGGTATCGACAACGCGCCGGATGGCCCTTTGCAAGGTTGGACCTGGTGGTGCGCCCGTATGCTGTGCAGTTTCCACTTTTTTGACGTTGTTCGCAGCGGCGATAGCACCAAGCCGGGAACTGCGAAATGACCCCGATCATCAGCGTTGTCATCCCTACATTTAATCGCCGGGAAACCCTAGCTGTCGTGTTGCCGCTACTGGCCGGGCAAACTTTGCCCACAGAGCAGTACGAACTGCTGCTCTGCGATTCCGGCTCAACCGATGGCACTAACGAGCTCGTAACCGAGCTGGCGATTCCCAATCTGCGTCATATCCGTCCGACGGAAAACCGGGGCCGCAGCGGCGCCCGCAATGCCGGCATCCGCGAGGCGACCGGCGAGTTTGTCTTATTTACGGACGCCGATATCATTCCGTCGCCGGATTTATTGGCCGAGCATCTGCGCTTGCACCGCACCCGCCCGCATTCTGCGGTGGTGGGCCTGGAGGTACAGGTGGATACGGTCGCCGAATATGAAGCAGTTCGCGACAACCCTTATGACAAGGGGCGCCACATGCATGGGCGAAGCGACAAGGAAATGTCCTGGCTGTTTTTCCTCACCGGCAACGCTTCGGCGCCGCGTCAGGCCCTGCTGGCCGTCGGGTTGTTTGATGAAAGTTTCACGGTGTACGGCCATGAAGATCTGGAACTCGGTTACCGCTTGCAAAAAGCCGGTTATCCGATTCGCTACAATGCACAGGCGGTCAATTATCACTGGCACCCTGTTCCGTTTGCCGAGCGCTGCGACAAGATGCGTCATTCGGGTGTAGCTACCAAACGATTTTATACCAAGCATCAGGATTGGCTGATTTTGCTGCGACTGGGTGTCAACCCGCTCACACTGGCCCTGCACGCACTAATTTCCAGCGCCAGCGGCTGGCGTAACCAGTTGCGTTCCAAATCGATCCAGACCGGCTTTGGCCGTGAATTAACGCTGCAATACTATTACCTCTGTGGTTATCGGGGCATTGACCCGTGAAAGCGGCGGTAGATTTTTCTCAGGTCCGCAATGTTTTAATCTTACGCACCGACCATCTGGGCGACCTGTTGCTGTCGACCCCACTGATCCGAATCCTGCGGCAGGCTTTACCTGGCCGCCGTTTTACGTTGGTCGCTTCGCCAGCCAATAGCGGCGCCTTGGCGGGGTGGGACGGCATCGATGAAATCCGCCTGTTTGATCCGCAGTGGCCGCTGCTGCAAAAGTGGCGGTTTGCCCGTGAACTGGGGCGTGAGCAGTGGGACCTGTGCCTGACCTTGTCGCCGCGTACGCCATCCTATATCCTGGGCTGGCTGTCCGGCGCGCCGGTTCGCACTGGAATCACCTATTCGCGTCGGGCGGTGGCACGGCTGCTCAGCCCGCTTTGGCTGACGCATCCGGTGGTGATGTCGGTAGACGAACTATTGGCCGAAAAGAAACCAGCGCCACATGAAGTGATGCAATTGGCAGAAATTGCCGTTGCCTTGGGCCTGGCCAAAACTGAACCGGGTCCGCTGGAAATCGCCCTGAACCCCAGTGACGTCGCCTGGGCCCAGCAGCAACTGGGGCAACAGCCCTTGACGCTCATTGGTATCCACGGCGCTGGCAAGTGGTTGTCGCAGGGCTGGACCGCCACCGATTTTATGGCTATGGTCCGCAGCGTATTGTCCGGCTGCACTGCCGCTAAGTTCCCGCAGGCCAGGCTGCTGCTGACCTTCGGCCCGGGCGATGGCGAGCTGGCAGCCGCAGTGACGCAAGAACGTGGGCTGCAGCCCGATCCGGACATCATCCTGCCCGGCCCGTTGTCGATTCCAAGTTGGGCTGCCTTCACCTCCTTGTGCGACGTTATCATAACGCCCGATACCGGCTCGCTGCATCTGGCAGTTGCCGTCAATCGCCCGGTCGTAGCGATGTATGAAGCATCGACGTTTTTGCACTGCTCAACCCAGTGGGCCCCCTGGCAGGTGCCGCATGCCCTGATCCGACGGGGAACCCCTGCCGCGACCATCCCCGTGATTGTGGCTGAAACGCTGCGGCTGTTGGCCGCAAAAAACAGCGAGATTGAGCTATGAATAAGCCGCTGAAAACCTTGATCAAGGAACTGATGCTGCATATCGAAACAGCGACGCCGCCTTTTTCCGGTCGTGGCGAAGCTGCTCTGGCTACTCTGGTGTTGCCGTTGGCATTTATTTATAAAATCCTTGATTCCTTGTATGGAAAAAACGCGATCGCTGGCCAGCCCTGGCCATATATCCTGCTGCTTTCTACCTTCACCGCGATTGCTTTCAGCAGCATCTTCTGGCTGGCTACTCCGTCCGGCGCGCGTTGGTTGCCCAAAATGCTGACTAAAAAAGCGCGGCCTTGGTTGG
>JBGSKE010000543.1:0-2586 GCA_041741355.1 Negativicutes bacterium
CCGGCATGATTTTTTTCAGTTCCGCCTTCACGATGTCCCACAGCCGATCATGCTGTTCGCCAAGTAAAATAACTACCCTGGCGCTTTGGGAATTGAAGGCCGACGGCGAATGTTTCACCTCCTCGCTCACGATCTCCTGAATGCATTCATCGCTAATCACCGGTTCTTTACTGAGTGCATATCGGGTCCGTCTGGATTTTACCGCATCAAAAAACTTGCTATTCATCGTTTATTCCTCCAAATTTTTTCTTATTGCCTTTATACTCCATTCAGCTTTTTCAGCAGCTGAATCATCTGTTCTTTATCGGCCAGGTCCAGATTGGCCAGCATCTTGTCCAATTCATTAAGGTGCTGGGGAAAGACAGTTTCGATCAGTTGATGACCTGTTTCCGTGAGCTGAACTACGCTTATCCTGCCGTCCATCGGGTCAACCGTCCGTCGAATCCAGTTTTCTTTCACCAAATTCTTGATTACGACTGTCATGTTGCCGCTGGTCGACAGTGTTTTGGCGATGACATCACCGATCTTCATCGGACCAAGATGATATAGGACTTCCAACACGCCAAACTGGGCAAGGGTCAAGTTGTACTGCGACAACAACCGCTGAGTATTTCTGTTGAGTCTGGCATAAGATCGATACAGCCCGATAATCATGTGTAGGTTAAGTTCATTTTCTGGTCCATAATTTTGTTTTTCGTCCATGGTTAAAATTTATCACTAATTAGTTATTTTGTCAATAATTATTCTTATTTGTTCCAGCATGTTGCGCCCGCGTTAGCGTTCCGTCGCCTTACGAAGCAGCGCCGTATGCCCGATCCCAGCCCGCCCTTTCTCGACAATTTCAAACCCTGCTTCACAGGCTTTCTGCAGTTCTGCATTAAAATCATCTAGCGAAACATGATGGCCCGGCTCGGCGATGAACAAAGTAGCGGTTGGCTTCAAGACAGCAAACGCTTCTTGGAAAAAAGCCCGATCATCAGGCAGTTCATGCACGACTGCATAAGCAAAAACAAAGTCAACGGCCTGCGCCAAATCTGTCATTCCCATGGAATCGCTCTTGGCAAGACGGGTTTCAATCCGCTCGTGCAACCCTGCTGTTTTCGCCCTGCATTCCAGTCGTTCAAGCATTTGGGGCTGGATGTCGATCGCAATCACCCGTCCCGTTGCTTCGACTTTCTTGGCCAGTTCCAATGTAAAGAAACCCATGCCGGGTCCGATTTCCACCACAGTCATTCCGGCGCGAACATAGGGTTCGATCACTTTTGCCGGGTTTTGCAGCAGTTTTCTCAGCGGACTGACCAAAAGATAACCCAGCCACCAGGGACATACCTTGCAGCCCATTCTATTACTCACTCCTAGATCTCGTTCTCTGCTCATCAATGAACCCCAGTGTTTTTTGCCACAATGCTTCACTCGCCGCAGCGCAATAGTTTTCGGACCAAGGGCTGGCAAACCCGTGCAATGCATCCGCTTTGATCAGATTCAGATTGCTTTTACCAGACAATGCCAGGATTAACTCTGCCACATCAAAACTTTCTTCTGCGCGAGGAAAGCAAAGCAATACAGGACATTTCGGCTCTACCGCCGTGTAGTCGCGTATGCGCGAACCATACACCCCGACGACTCCACTAAACAAATCCGCTTTCCCGCTGCATAGCCAAGCGATAGTCGCGCCAATGCTGTAGCCCACGATAAAACAATAGCGATACTGCCCTCGCACACTGCGCGCCAACGCTTCAATTTGTTCCTGCGCCGCCGCAAAGCCGACTTCCGTCATAAAATGACGATAGGCAAGAGCCTCTTCACTGTAGTGAAAAGGTTCCTGCCTATCGCCAAGCAGGTTCGGACACAGCACGTCAACTTTCGCTTGCGCCAGTCTGTCGCAAACTCCTGTAATGTGTGCATTGAGCCCGTAGATTTCATGCACCACAATAATAACCGTGTCGGAATTATTATTTATTTGCTTCATCGGTGGGTCGCGTTCCTCCTTGGACGGAAATTGATCAGCTTCTGTTGTTTGTACAGACTCATATTGTATCATGCTCTCTTCGTCAAGAAGTCAGAAATTGAGTGATTGTGCCAAATACACCGCGTCTTTTTTTATGCAAGTTTGAATTTCTCTACCAGTTCTTTCAGCTCCAACCCTTTGGCGGCGGTTTCACCGGCGCCGGAAGCTACCGTATGCATCGTGGCAGACATTTCCTCGGCCGCTGCAGCGACTTCTTCCGCGCTGGCTGCGTTGCTGTCGTTGATTCCGGCGATGCTCTCGATCAGCGACACAATCTGATCCGAAGTGGCAACTTCCGATTTTGTGATATCCAGAATTCGGTCAGAATCGGCGACTGTTTCCGTAACCGATTGCACGATCTTGTTCAAGGCAGCGCCAGCATCCGTAACCAATGACACGCCTTGGTTAACCTCGTCGCGGCTTTGCTGCGTCGTAGCTACAGCCGCCGCCGTACTGGCGGCAACTTTGCGAATCAGCCCGGCGACTTCCACGGCGCCCTGATTTGATTGTTCAGCCAGTTTGCGCACTTCCTCCGCCACAACGGCGAAACCGCGTCCGGCCTCGCCAGCGCGAGCGGC
>JBGSKE010000544.1:0-1994 GCA_041741355.1 Negativicutes bacterium
CCCACCAGATAGGCATGATTGACTTTGTCCCAACCCAACCCCTTCACTCTCACCCTGGTATCACGGGGAATCGAGATGATCGAGGCTTCGCGCGACTCCGTATCGATCGTCATAACCAATAGCGTGTCGGAGCGGCCAGGATCGTCTTCTTTCGGCCGGTCATCCACGCCCATGATCAAGATATTCAATTTGTTCGGCGGCACGATAAAATGTTCCGCCTCTTCCGTCCGTTTGATGATCGGACGTGGTGTTGTAATTTTTCCGCTGCCAAACCACCAGTAGGATAATACGCCTGTCGCAACCAAAAGCAACGGCAGCAAAACCAATAAGATCCACATGTTCCGGCGGCGGCGTTTTCGCTGTTTAATTAACCGTTCTTCCATTTTTGCAGCCATCGGACACCTTCGTTCTGAATTAATCGGTAGACATGAATAAACAAGCCCCCGCATGCGGGAAGCATTGATTTAGTATATCAAAGCCGCTTTGCAGCGTCAAGAAATCAGATGACCTCGAACCCGGTCTCTTCTACCGCATGCCGAATTTCTTGCATACTGGTTTTTTCGCCGTCGAACTCTACCTTCAGCGTTTTCGCCGCCAGGTCAACCTCCGCCGCCGTCATGCCCGTCAATTTTTTTACTGCGGTTTCCACTGCCTGCTTGCAATGATTGCAGCTCATGCCTTCAACTCTCAGTACTTCTTGCTGCAGCGCCATATTGTACCCTCCAACTCTTGTTCATTTCAGTTTTATTTCAACGAACGACAGATGTTCAAAAAGCCGAACAACACACGGGCCGTTAAGCCCCAGATTACATGTCCGTCATATTGATAAAACAGCACCGGATAGGTCGTGCGCCGTTTCCAATCCTTGGCATACGAGTTTTCCAGCAGTTCCAACGGAAAATCTGGTAATGGCCGAGTCGCCAATTCCATATGCGCCATCAGCGGCTCGCTGCTGAGCAGGTAGTCGAGCGGCGCGACGAAAACTTCCGCCACTTCTCCATGATTGGGGCGAATCAGATCATAATCCGTGATATAAGCGGCGAACGGGTATAGCATCACACCAATCGGGCTTACCATATAACTCAACGGACCCAAAATCTCGATCGCTGAATCCGGCAACCCTAACTCTTCGCGGGTTTCGCGTATCGCTGCTGCTTGGGGTCCCGCATCATCAAGCTCAATCCGTCCCCCGGGAAAACAAATATCTCCCGGCTGCCAGTTTAGGCCAGCGGAGCGAACTTCAAACAAAACTCCCAACTTCCCATTCTGTCGAACCAGCGGGACCAGTACCGCCGAGGTAAAATAGTCGCTTTCGTTTTCAATATCACAAGATCGATTCTTCAATACACTGCCCAAGCGACCACAAAAGTCCGTCATCGTTTCACCTCAGGATTCCTGCTTCATTTAATATATGCATGTCATTAAGCAATTCAACTCCGCCGTCCGCAATCAAACGATGGTTGTCGCCAATAATCCAAACTCGATCAGCCAGTTCCCGCGCCGTTTCCAATACATGCGTCGCCGTAATCACAGTTTTCCCCGCTGCGTTGAGCTGGTCCAGCGCCGCAACCAGCCACTTTTGATTTTCCAGATCGAGATCGTTGGTTGGTTCGTCAAAAATCATCACTTGCGGATTTTCGGCCAGCATTGCGGCAATTGCCACCATCTTTTTTTCGCCGCCACTGACATTTTGCGGCAGCCGATGAATTAACCGGCGAATGTTGCAGAAATCCAGAACCTGCTCCGTCCGCGCGAGCGCTTCCTCTCGGGTCAGTCCGTGCTTCAGCGGCCCGAACAAAATCTCATCAAATACGGTGGCGCAAACCACCCGAAAATCAATCTGCTGGAACACCGCACCGACGCGCCACCGATAGGCTGCGCTTTCAGTTTTATTGTGGATTTCCTTTAGCGTCAGCGGCTTGCCAAAAGCGCTGAACCGCCCTTCTGCCGGCAATATCCCGGCGAGAATTTTTTCCAGCGTCGTCTTGCCTGCT
>JBGSKE010000545.1:0-7396 GCA_041741355.1 Negativicutes bacterium
TTTGGCTGCGGGCGGCGGCGCGCCGCAACTCAACCTGACAATCGCATCAGGGGGACTCAATGCCAGCGTGTTTAATCCCAATAGTGCGTTGAAAGGTGCGATTGCGTTTCAGGCGACGGTGACAGGCACGCCGGATAAAAATCAGGCGCGCGGCAACTTTCAGATTGCATCGGGTGCTTTGGGCGAACTTGCTTTTTCCGCCGCCAGCGGCGGGTTCAGTTATGTTGACGGATTGTTGACCTTGTCGGGCGGCCGGGCCCAGTGTCTTGGCGGTTCGATTACGCTCAGCGGAACCGTTACGCCCAAAACAATGTCATATCGCCAACAAGTCAACGGGTCCAATATTGACGCAGCGCAGCTGACTGATCGCGATGTACAGGGGCGGGCCGATTTTGCCGCGACGATTAACGGAGTTGGCGACTGGGATAAAGCCAACGGCGACGGTAACTTCAAAATGAATTCCGGCAGCGTGAAAGGGATTTCTTTTAATGGCCTGAGCGGCAACTTTATCAAACGAGGCCGACAAACCGAGTTTACCAATCTTAAATTTAATATGTTGGGCGGACTTGCTGCGGGAACTGGCGCCACGGAAGGCGAATACATCCGATTGATTATTACGCCGAATGCTACGGCGAACACGGCGCTGTCGATTCTCACCGGCAGAACCTTGCAGCCGCAGGATTTGCGGATTCGCTTTCGTGGGCCTAACGGATGAAGAACACAATAAGTTGTGGCAGGAAAAAAATCCGACACCAAATATGCGCCGAATTTTCAAATTACTCTTGTGTTAGGCCGTTTGCCGTGCTACAATATAAACAAGCACCATCCTTACAGCGACTAAAGGTTCCAGAAAGCTGCAAAACCCACGAAAGACGTTCTTTCCAAGTTTGTGCACGTTGAAACCAGTCCATAGGAGAGTGTTTTTTCTTTACCCAACCCCAGTAAAACCAAGTTCGACCGAAGAAGGGAACCAGTCCCAACCCTATCATCATGTCAACGAAATAAGGACCCAAATTCTTTTTCACGGAGGTTAATGGTTTATCGACATCGCGAGTGACGAGACCCAAACTCTGCTGTAAGGATGGTCGCTTTGAAAAAGAGGGGAGACGCAAGTCCCCCCTCTTTAATTTTTTTGGCAGTAGTCTAGCGGTTGCTGAACTGGTAATTTGAATCAAGGATTTCTTCCAAACGGTCGGTGGCGGAAGCGGGGCGGATCGAGAGCTGGCAGATCTCTTCGCGAATCTGCGGCGTCATATTAAACATGGCGCTGGCTAGCGCCGGTTCCAGTTGATTGACATTGCGGGCGCCGATGATCGGGGCGGTGATCGCAGGATGAGTTTTGACCCAGCTGACTGCCAGAGTTACCGGATTGGCGCCGATTTCTTTGGCATAATTGACGAATCTCATGGCGGTGTCCCGGTACTGGGGGTCGCTATAGCGTTTGGCGTACATGTCGTTTTTGACAATGCGGCCGGTAGCCTCTGCTGCCTCAACCAAATATTTGCCGCTAAGTAAACCGGCGCCAAGCGGACTGTAGGCGATTACACCGACTTGTTCCGACTCTGCCAGGGGCAGAATTTCTACTTCGGCCTGCCTTTTGACGATGTTATACATCGGCTCGATACACTCGAAGCGAGCTAGGCCGTGTTGGGCGGAAAGCCCCAATGCTTTGGCGACTTGCCAAGCGGCCCAGTTGCTGACGCCGAGATAAAGCACCTTGCCTTGCCGCACCAGGTCGGTAAGCGCCTGCAGTGTTTCTTCCATCGGGGTGAAGGGATCGAAATGGTGGATGAAGTAAACATCGATCCGATCTGTTTTCAAGCGTTTCAGGCTTTGTTCGACCGACAGCAGGATGTGGCGACGCGAAGAGCCGCGGGCGTTGATGTCTTTACCGACGCGTTGCGATACTTTTGAGGTGATTACGACCTCATCGCGGCAACTGCCGATCAGGTTGCCGAGGATTTCTTCAGCCCGGCCATTGCTGTAATTGTTGCTGCAATCAAAAAAATTGATGCCGGCATCCCGGCACTTGCCAAACATCTCGGCGGCAGCTGTTTCATCAGCTTCATTGCCAAAGGACATTGTGCCAAAGCATAGTTCGGAAACCCAGACGCCGGTTTTTCCTAGAATTTTGTATTTCATGGGGTGCCTCCTTCATTTTGGATTTTGATTGTACGAATAGGATAAGGGATGTTGATTCCTTCTTGATTGTAACGCGTGTGAAGTTGTTTAATAAACTCGTGCAAAATGAGGTATTGATCAACTACGCTTTTAATTCTCAAAATCACACTGAACTTAATGCTGGATTCACCGAAAGCGTTGTAACGGATAAACGGCTCGAAATCTGTTACAGCGCCTTCTGTAGCTTGCAATACGGACTTGGCGACTTCGATTGTTACTTTTTCGACATGGCTGAGGTCGCTGTCGTAGCTTACACCGACAGGAACGACAAGAGAACATTCGGTTTCCGGCAAAGCGTAGTTGGTAATGATGGAAGTAGCGATTTTTTCATTGGGAACGACGACCATGTTGTTGGCAAGTTGGCGAATTGTTGTGCTACGCCAGTTCATATCAGCAATATACCCTTCTTCACCGGACGAAAGTTTGATGTAGTCGCCGACTTTAGTCTGTTTTGCGAGCAAGATACTGATGCCGGAAAATAAATTGGACAGGGTATCTTTAAGCGCCAGCGCCACAGCCAGACCGCCAACGCCGAGAGCGGTGAGCAGCGGAGCGATCGAGATGCCGAACGAATCCAACATGATCAAAAAACCAGTCGTATAGATAATTAGCTCTACGGTATTGACCAAAATGGAAGTAGAAGCAAAATCGCCAGCGCTTTTTTGGAACTGCAGCGTAATAAAAGACGCGGCTAAACGAGCGCCCATGATCGTTAGCGACAAAATCACAATGACTTGAAATAAAACTTCAAGAGCGTGGAGCCCGGCGGGGGGGAGAGTGATAATATGCATGGCGGCATATCCGCCCAGCAGAATTCCCCACAAGGTCGGCATTCCATGCATGGCTCGTTGGACCAAGGGATAAAAATCACCGGCTATTTTCCTTGTAACGGTATGGAGGCGGGAAAACAGCAACTGAATCAGTGCAATTCCGGCCAAGATACTGATTGACACTACAATGAGAGGAAAAACAATTTCAGTTTCGTTTAAATATGCTTCAAAATCTTTATATTTATTAAACATAAAGCCCCCTAACAAAAAAGATTTCACTACGCGTAAAATTCTTTGGCGGCGGTGATTTTTCCTGCTATTTTTTGCGTCGGCTGCGAGGCTTCAGCTAGCAGGTCGGAACCGCCATGCTATAATTGTAGAAAAGAATGATTGATGCGGAGGATGATGTTCATGCAGTTTGGTTTTTACATGCCGACCCGGATAGTCTTTGGCCAGGAGTGTATTGCGCAGAATCAGGCGGAGTTCGCCAAGTGGGGTCGCCGGGCGTTGATCGTGACCGGTCGCAATTCGGCCCGGGTCAGTGGCGCATTGCCTGACGTATGTGCGGCGCTGGACCAGCAGAATATTGCCTGGGAAATATTCGATCAGATTGGCGAAAATCCGACTTTTGCGATGGTGGAAGCAGGCGGCGCGGCTGGGCGAAAATTTCGGCCGGATATGATCGTTGCGATAGGCGGCGGTTCGCCGCTGGATGCGGCGAAAGCGATTGCGGTGCTGACGGTGAACGAAATTGCCGCTGCCCAACTTTATGACGGGAATTACGGTGTGGAACCGCTACCCATCCTGGCTGTGCCGATTACAGCGGGAACCGGTAGCGAGGTGACCCAATACTCGGTTCTGACCGATTTGGAGCGGCAAACCAAGCGCGGTTTTGCGCAGCCCAGTTTATTTGCCAGGGTCGCGTTCCTTGACGGGCGCTATACCCGGAGCCTGTCGCATGAAGTGACTGTTGATACGGCCGTGGACGCGTTGTCGCATTGTGTTGAAGGCTACCTTTCCAAACGGGCGACGGTGATCAGCGATGCGCTGGCGCTGGAAGCGATCCGGCGTTTCGGGGCGGTCCGACGAGCGTTGCAGAACCCGGAAATCAGCCTGGAGGTCAGAGAGGCGTTGCTCTATGTTTCGCTGCTGGGGGGCATGGTGATTGCGCAGACCAGTACGACGGCGGTGCATGCCTTGGGCTATTCGTTGACCTATTTTCATCAGGTGCCGCATGGTCGGGCCAATGGCTTGTTGATGGGCGAATACCTGCGATTCAATGATGCGGCGGCGCCGGAAAAAATTCAGGCTGTGCTGGCCGCAATGCAGCTGCAGTCGATCGGCGAATTCAAACAGTGGTTGGATGAATTGCTTCCTGGCAAAACGAGCCTGACGGAGCAACAAGTCGAGGAATACGCTGTTATTGCCGCTAAAACGGCCAATATCGCCAATACGCTGCGTCAACCGGATCACAAAGAACTAAAGTCGCTGCTGCGGGACTCCCTGTTGGTCCGTTGAATCGAGCAGCGTCGATTGCGGCGCGAAATGCGCGGCGGTAAAATCTAGCCAGCGACGTGCGGCAAAGGACATATAGCGGTCTTTGCGCCAAATGACGGCCAGTTGCAGAATCATTTGGGGATCTTTCAGCGGCACGGCGACAATCGCGTCCGGGTCCAGTTCCGCACAGATTTTGCCTGGCAACAACGCAACGCCCAATTTGGCGGCGACCATTTGCGTCATGAACTCCCGTTGGGACGTTTCGCAGATAATGATCGGCTGAAACCCCGCCAGCTTGCAACGGGCTAAAATCTGGTCATGCAGTGAAAAATCTTCGCTGTACAGCACGAAGCCTTCGTTGCGCAGGTCGGCGAAGTCCACTGCCGGCAGAGTTGCCAGCGCATGCTCCGGGTGCACGATTAACTGCAACGGGTCTTCGACAAACGGCAACACTTCAAAATTCTCGTGGCGATCCGGCAGCGAGCAGACAATGCCGATATCCAAAGCCCCTTCATTGACACCTTGCTTGATTTTTTTCGAACCGTATTCATGCAGTTGCAGTTCGATATGCGGGTATTGCCGTTTGAATTCGCCGAGAACGCGAGGGAAAACGGTCGACGCGGTGATCGAGGGAATTCCGATGCGGATCTTGCCGCGTTGCAGCAAATGACTGTCTTTAAGATTGCCGGCCAAATTATTAAATAGCGTGACAATCTGCTCAGCCTGTTCCTGGACGATCTGACCGGCGTCTGTCAACTCCAGCCGTTTTGCGCCGCGATACAGCAGCGGAGTGCCCAGCTCGTCTTCCAGGTTCTTGATCATTTCGCTGATGGAAGGCTGGGAAACGTGCAGGATGGCAGCGGCTTTACTAAAACTTTCCTGCTTGGATACTTCTAAAAAATACTCCAACTGACGAATATTCATCTGCGTAGCCCCTCCAGTCATGGTTGACTATTCGCTGAACCACAGGGAGTACCGTAAGGTGCTCCTTTATTACTTGCTTTACCAAACACATTATAGGAATATCCTATTGCGAATATTATAATATCCAATTTTACCTTATGCAATGCTGCGTCGTATAATGCGGGTAGGGAATCGATTTTGACGGAGGTGCATGGGGATGAAAGTCGCGGAAATCGTAGTCAAGATATTGGAACAAGAGGGGATAACCGATGCGTTCGGCATACCGGGGGCTGGGATCAATCCGGTTTACAAGGCGTTGGGCGAATCGGCCATCAACCATTACTGCGTACGCCACGAGGAGGCCGCCGTGCACGCGGCGGACGGATATTATCGCGCAGCAGGCAAAATGGCGGTAGCGCTTTGTACATCGGGGCCCGGAGCGACCAACTTTGTCACCGGTATTTATACAGCCAACGTGGATTCGATTCCGCTGCTGGCAATAACCGGGCAGGCAGTAACCGCGCAACTCGGCAAAGATGCGTTTCAGTGCGTCGATATCGCCAAGATTTGTGAACCGGTCGCCAAGGCTGCGTTTTGTGTCACCGATGCCAGCACGATTGTCGCAGTGCTGCAGAAAGCTTTTTTGTTGGCGCGATCAGGCAAACCGGGCGTCGTATTGGTCGATTTGCCGCTGGATGTGCAAATGGCTGAGGTCGAATTTGACGCCGCAGCCTATCAATCGCTAGCCTATGAAAATCCGCGACCGGCTGCGAAAGATATCGAACAGGCCATTGCCATGTTGCGGGCGGCCGCTAGTCCGGCGCTGATCATGGGCGGCGGAGTATTGCTGGCAGGCGCTGCCGCTGAATGTTTGGAATTCGCCGAGTTGATGCAGTTGCCGGTAATCACAACCTACATGGCCAAAGGCGGCATCCCTGCAGATCATCCGCTTAACGCCGGACATGCCGGGATTCAGGTCGGCCAACCGATCGGCAACAAGGTCTTTCTCGAATCCGACGTGATCATTGGCCTCGGGTGTCGTTTCACCGACCGGCATACCGGAAACATCGCCGTTTATAAAGGAAATCGCAAGTTTATCCACATCAATGTCGAGCCCAAGGAAATCGGCAAAATATTTCAACCGGATCTGGGGATTGTAGCTGATGCCAAATATGCACTGGAAGCTTTACTGCAAGTGGCCAAAGCGGCGGGGGGGCGCAAAGCGGACCTGCGGGTTGCTGAAATTCCGGCGCAAAAGCAACAGCTAAAACGTAAAACTTGTTATGACTGCGTGCCGATCAAACCACATCGCGTCTATGAAGAACTCAACAAATTTTTTCACGACGACGCAATGTTCACGACCGGTTGCGGTTTGAATCAGATTTGGTCCGGGCAATTGCAGGAGGTTAATCAGCCGGGGCTCTATATGCCATCAGGCGGCGCCGGTACGCTCGGTTATGACATTCCGGCCGCATTTGGCGCAAAGATCGCTAACCCCGGCAAGCATGCGGTAGCTGTGATGGGGGATTTCGGGTTCACTTTTCATGTGCAGGAACTGGCGGTAGCGGCAGCCTACAAGATCCCGCTGATCGTGGTGATTGTGAATAATGCTTGTCTCAGTTTGATCCGGCAAAATCAGAAGTATGCCTACAACTTTGAATATGCGGTGGAAATGCAAGTCAATCAAGGCATGATGGATTATGTGAAAGTGGCGGAAGGTTTTGCCGCCGCAGGCGAGCGGGTGGAACGGCCGGAAGAGATCCGTGGGGCGCTGGAGCGGGCCGCAAGGTCCGACAAACCTTATATCATCGACATCGTATGCGAACATGAAACCGACTGCTCGATGGGGCCGGCGGTTGACAGTATCAAAGAATTTATCTGACCGCTTTTTCGAGCTAGCTAGGCGGCGGATTGCGAAAAACAGTTAAAAAATGAGATTGAAAACTACAAGCCACAGTTGGCAGATCTTGACACTGAGGCAATCGAACGCAGCTTAAAGGAAGCAGGTGTGAATTATATTGAAAAACAAGAATATGATTTAAGTA
>JBGSKE010000546.1:0-2526 GCA_041741355.1 Negativicutes bacterium
CGCCCAGCGCCTCGATCTCCTGGCGCAGTTCTTCAATGAGCGCATCTGCGATGAGTGCAATCGCTTGCCGGTCGCTGTTGCCGGGAACGATGACGAGAAACTCGTCGCCGCCAAACCGTCCCACGAAATCCTGCTGGGAAAACAATCGCTTGATTCGGCTTGCCGCTTCTCGAATAATCGCATCGCCATAAGTATGCCCAAGTGTATCGTTTACCGTCTTTAGATCATCAATGTCGATAAACAAAGCACAGCCGGTCGCCGTGCCGTCCCGCGCCTTTTTCATTTCATCGCCAAACCACTCACTCATATGCGTCCGGGTTGACAACCCGGTTAAGTCATCCGTATAGGCGATAAGGCGAATTTGTTCGGTTTGCCGGCTGAGCGCCGCTTCCGCCTGTTTGTGTTCTGTCACGTCCTGGGTAGCGCCATACCAATGAATGATATTGCCTGCGTCGTCCCGGATGATATTCCCCTGTACCGAAACGATGCGCACTTCGCCATCCCGGCGGATGATCTGATGAATGTAGTTTTTGTGGATGTCGGGCGAGTCAAATATGCCCCGGTCCTCGGGGTGGACAAAATCCCGGATATACTCTTCACGGGCCTTGAAGCGCCCTTCTGCTGCCAGTGTAGTGCCAAAAATCGCGTAGAACTCTTCGCCGAACTCGAACAGCCCTTTGTCCGGGTGGTATTGCCAAGGACCCAACTTTGCCAGTTCCGCAGCCAGCGCCAGGCTGTCCCGGCTGTTTTGCAACGCCGCCTCCATCAACTTACGTTCGGTGATATCCTGATTGACCCCGTAACATTTTTCGATCTTGCCTTCGTGATTTTTTTCGAAAGCGACCCTGGCGACAATGTGGCGAATTTCGCCATCACGCCTGACGATGCGGTGATCAAACACATTGATGCCGCTTTTCTCTGCAGTTGCCAGTATTTTGTTCATTTCCGCCTCGACCAAGGCAAAGTCATCCGGATGGACAAATCGCCGGACATATTCCGGCGGAGTCAAAAAAGCGCCTTCTTCTGCCGTATTCGTGGCATAAAAGGCGTAGAAAGCGTCATCGAATTCAAACAAATCGGTCGCCTGATGATATTGCCAGGGGGCCAGGTGGGCAAGCTCCGCCACCAGCGAAATCAGGTCCTGGCCATCGCGGGCGACGGACTGCACTTTTCGTTTGATAAAATAATGAATCAGCAAACCAACGACTACGATAGCGAAAAGACCGGCAAGGGGTATCAGTACGTCTGCCCCGCGCAACTCCATTTCGTCCGCCTCCACCATGCATTACCTTATATTGTTCCACGTCGCGCAGGCAAATCCTGTCTGGCGAAATGGAAAGGGAACGTTTGGTTTTTTGCTACAAAGCATAAAAGAAAATTTTGCAGCGGTAATTTTGGGCATTTCAAAGCAACCGGGCAAGCTTTACTTCTTGCCCGGTTGCACACAATCTCGACCCGTCCAGTGTCTAGCCGCTCTTTGGGGCCCCTGTGACTGACCCTGGTTTATTCCACCGTTACATTGACTCCGTTAAAAGTAATCTCGGCAATCGAACCGGGCCGTCCGCCCACCAGCAGCGCATAATAGCCAGGCCCCAGCACCAGGTTGCCAAAGGCGACCGGCGAATCTACCTTGCCATTCCAGCTGCGTTCAAAAACCGTAACGGTCTTTTGGTTGCCGGTACCGATTCTTTCGATGTGAAACCCGTAGCCAATCGCCTGATTCGCCGCGCTGGAGATGACGTTGGCGCCTCCCTGAAACGCCGTGGCCGAGCCATTCGCACCCACCCGGAAATGACCGATCTCCTGCGTCGCGCCATACTGGGTGCCGCCAATCTTCGACTGGACTCTATAGCGTAGGGGCGCTGCCAAAGCAGTCAGACTAAGCAGCAACATTACAACAAGCAACAGGGCAATGACCAACAAACTCTGCCTTTTCATCATAACGGCCTCCTTTTTTTTCGTGTTTCCGCAATTAACGCCAGATAACCGCCATTTCAGCCCAACTCATCGGCCCTGCATTCGGCGCGATTTCGAGCCGGTATTTGCCAGGCCTGAGAAAAATCGCCTGATAATCTTTGGGACCGTCTTTGTTGCCCTGGACATAACGATAGTAAATTTGCCCGGAATACTTTCCCGTGCCGAAGTCATAATTCAGGCCGAACTGTATCGTTGCCGGCGACCCGGGATTCGTTACAAACTTTGAATCCACACAGTTGATCAAATACCCCGAATAGCCGTTGGGCACCACAAACTCGGCAGTTTCTTTCCATACCTGCCCCCCTTTTTCAACCCGAACCATCACGCCGTGCTTGGCCTGCTCCGGAGTGATGCTGCAGGCATCCGCCTGGGAAAAGGAAACGACGAAGCAAAGACAAATCAGAACCAGAAAAGGCGCTTTTAAAGCTTGAATCGTCATAAGCAAACCCCTTTCTTTTTTGCTTTTATTTTAGCATAATCGTTATTCATTTAACAGAAAATTGCGGATACTCCGTTTTCCCATTGTACGCCGCAAGTTCTTTTTACCAC
>JBGSKE010000547.1:0-20218 GCA_041741355.1 Negativicutes bacterium
GCCTTACGGCGGAATGCGAGTGATGATTCCGCTCAATAACGTGGAACATGTTGGCTTGCGCGAAGTAATCTGCGAGACGGAAGTCGATGAGGTTTTTTGCACGCTGCGGATGGCGCCGAGCCAGCCGTGCGTGAATTGGAACCGCCGATTTAACATCAACTTGGCGAAAATCAAAAGCGGTAATATTCATGAGGTGGCGGAGGTCGTGCGAAATCTGACGATTCAAGACCGGATCAAAAAACTTTCCACCGGTGAACGTCGTCTGCTTGATACAGCCCGGCAAATTTTAGTCAGTGAATTGGTTCTGGTGTGCAAAAAAGATGCTGAAGCCATCGCTGAACGCCTGGATTCCATCTTTGCCGAGGTTTCAACGGGCGGATGACGCCCTTTTTTTATTTGTGGATATTGGAATATCTAAATTAACTAAACAGGAAAACCGAGCGGGTTACTCCGCGCGAATACTTGGCGCAAATCGAGATTTCTAATATAATAAACAAAATACGAAAGTTTTATGAACGGAGGAGGTGAAACAATGATTGAAAAAGCGTTGCGAATTGTGATTACGGTTTTGGCGGGGGTTGGCGGTTTACTGACGGCTGACCGGGTTTTGCTGATGCTGCCGCAGGGCGCATTGCCGGAGTTTGCCCGAATCGGCTTTTTCGGCGTTACTGTGGGAACGATTGTATTCTATCTGGTCGGTGGTTTGCTAGGGGCGTTGCTCGGTTATATTCTTTCCCCCTGGATAAGCGGTTTTGTTTGGCGTTATTCGGTTTGGATGGAAACAAAACTGATGAAGATGCCGTTGAATGATGTTTTGGCGGGGCTGCTGGGGTTGGGCGCTGGTCTTATTATTGCTAATTTATTAGGGGCTGCCTTTGTGCCGGTTCCATTTGTCGGCAAGTATATTCCGGTTTTTCTCAGTATAATACTTGGCTATACTGGCCTTAATGTTGCTATCCGTAAACGGGAAGAACTCTCTAACCTGTCGTTGCCCGCGATGTTCGGCGGCAAAGATCGCGGCAAAGACAAAGCGGTCGCGCCGGTTGGTCAATTTAAAATTTTGGACACCAGTGTGATTATTGACGGACGGATTGCCGATATTTGCCAATGTGGATTTATTGAAGGGATACTGCTGGTGCCGGGGTTTGTGTTGGAAGAGTTGCAACATATCGCCGATTCGTCGGACTTGCTGAAACGTAATCGGGGACGCCGCGGGCTCGATATTTTGAACCGGATTCAAAAAGAAAAGAATGTGGCGGTACAGATCGACAACCGCAACTTTGAAGATGTGGCGGAAGTCGATGCCAAGTTGGTACGCCTAGGTCAGTTGATTAAAGGAAAAATCCTTACCAATGATTACAACCTGAACAAGGTCGCCGAACTACAAGGTGTTACGGTCATGAATATCAACGAACTGGCGAATGCCGTGAAACCGGTGGTACTGCCGGGTGAAGAAATGCTGGTGCATGTGGTCAAAGATGGTAAGGAAGCCGGCCAGGGCGTCGCCTATCTGGACGACGGGACGATGATCGTTGTCGATAATGGCCGGAAACACCTGGGAGATACGATTGACGTGCTGGTGACGTCTGTTTTGCAGACGGCGGCCGGTCGGATGATCTTTGCAAAACTGAAGTAACAATAACGGTGTAGAGGAGCGGTTTCATGGTTGCGCCTACAGGGACACTTCCCACCAATTTTATTCAAAACATCATCAACGAGGATGCCAAAACCGGCAAACACGGCAAGCGGGTTCACACCCGGTTTCCGCCGGAACCGAACGGCTATCTGCATATCGGCCACGCAAAATCCATCTGCCTGAACTTCGGTATTGCAGCCGAGAACGGCGGGTTGTGCAATTTGCGGTTTGACGACACGAACCCCAGCAAGGAAGAAGTCGAATACGTCGACTCGATCCAGGAAGATGTCCGCTGGCTCGGTTTTGACTGGGGCGACCGGATGTATTATGCCTCCGACTACTTCCCCCAGCTGTTCGAGTATGCGCAGCAACTGATCCGCATGGGCAAGGCCTATGTGTGCGACCTGACCGCCCAGCAGATTCGCGAACATCGCGGTACATTGACTGAACCGGGTATGAACAGCCCGTTTCGCGACCGGTCGGTCGAAGAGAACCTCGACTTGTTCAACCGGATGAAAGCCGGCGAATTTGCCGATGGGTCGAAAACCTTGCGGGCCAAGATTGATATGAGTTCGCCCAATATCAATATGCGCGATCCGGTGCTGTACCGGATTCTGCGGGCGACTCACCATCGCACCGGCGATGCCTGGTGTATTTATCCGATGTATGATTATGCGCATCCCCTGTCGGATGCGATTGAACAGATCACCCACTCTATTTGCACGTTGGAGTTCGAAGACCACCGGCCGCTATATGACTGGTGCGTTGAAACACTCGATATTTACCGGCCGCAACAGATCGAATTCGCCCGGCTTAACCTGACCCGGGCGGTGACGAGCAAGCGCAAACTGCGTGAACTGGTTGAACAGAAGCAGGTCAGCGGCTGGGATGATCCGCGGATGCCGACTATTTCCGGTTTTCGACGGCGCGGCTATACCCCGGAGGCGATCCGCGACTTTTGTGAGCGGATCGGCGTGGCCAAAAGCAACAGTACAGTCGACTACGAGTTGTTGGAGCATTGTCTGCGCGAGGACCTTAATCTGCGCGCGGCCCGGGCAATGGCTGTTTTGCGACCGTTGAAAGTGGTCATCGACAACTATCCGATCGGACAAGTGGAAGAGCTGGAAGCAGAAAACAATCCGGAGAATCCGGAAATGGGTTCGCGAAAGTTGCCGTTTTCTCGTGAACTGTTCATCGAACAGGATGATTTCATGGAAAATCCGCCGGGCAAATTTTTCCGCTTGGCGCCAGGCCGGGAAGTTCGCCTGAAGCATGCCTATATTATTAAATGCGAGCAAGTGGTCAAAGACGAGCAAAGCGGCGAAATCGTCGAACTGCGTTGCAGCTATGATCCGGAAACCAAAAGCGGCGGCGCGGCTAGCGGCCGCAAGGTCAAGGGAACGTTGCACTGGGTATCGGCCGCGCAGGCCAAGCCGGTCGAAGTGCGACTCTACGACCATCTGCTGATGGAAGACGAGTCGGACGCAACAAGTGAGGCTGCAGGCAGCAGGGTGAACCCGGAATCGCTGACGGTACTGAAAGAAGCGATGGTGGAACCGTCATTGGCTGAAGCGGTGATGGGAAGCAGGTTCCAGTTCCTGCGCCACGGATATTTCTGTCTGGATATGGATGCAAGGCCGGGCGCCCCGGTATTCAACCGCGTCGTTTCTCTGCGCGACTCCTGGGCCAAGGCCCAAAAGGCTTAAGGGCAACCTGATGACGGAAAATAAACTGTCGGCGTCGTTAATCATAGCGGCGGCCGGCAGTTCAAGCCGAATGGGGACGGGTGTCGACAAGCAGTTTGTCATATTGGCCGGAAAACCGGTTTTATGGCACACGATCAATGTGTTTAAACAGTTGCCGCAGATTCACCAGATACTTGTTACCGTTTCGCCTGACAATGCAGAACGGGTGGCGGCGCTGCTGCAACAGACGGTGGTTGATATTCCCTGGCAAATCGTTCCGGGCGGCGCAGAGCGGCAGGATTCGGTGCGCAATGCGCTGAAGTTAGTGTCGCCGTCGGTTGAACTCGTGGTTGTGCACGATGGCGCCCGGCCTTTCGTAGAATCGGAGTGTGTGTTCAAATCAATGCAAGCGGCTGCTGAGACCGGCGCGTCCGTAGTGGCGGTACCGGTCAAAGACACGATAAAGCTCGCGGATGCAGTCGGCAACGTAAAACAGACGTTGGACCGGTCCAGTCTGTGGCAGGTGCAGACCCCGCAGGTGTTTCGCCGGGAGCTGCTGCTAAAGGCGCATGAACAGGCCGCTGCTGCAGGCGTAATTGCAACCGATGACTCGGCTCTGGTGGAGTGGGCTGGCGGCAGTGTCAGTCTGGTTCGCGGATCTTATTATAATTTTAAAGTCACTACGCCGGAAGACTTGGTGCTGGCGGAAGCGGTGGCTGCCGAAAGGAGCGGTCGGCGGATGCAGCGGGTTGGATTCGGTTATGATGTGCATCAGTTTGTTGCCGGTCGGCCGTTGATGCTGGGCGGCGTTGAGGTCCCGCATGACCGGGGACTGGAAGGGCATTCGGATGCGGATGTTCTGCTGCACGCGATTGCCGATGCGTTGCTAGGCGCGGCGGGACTGGGCGACATCGGCAAACATTTTCCTGATACCGATCCCCGTTACAAGGGGATCTCCAGCTTGCTGCTATTGCGTGAAGTCTGCCGCAAGCTAAATGAAACCGGGTTTAAGGCCCAAAACCTGGATGCGGTGATTGCGGCGCAGGAGCCCAAGTTGGTGCCTTACATCGCCAGGATGAACGAGGCGATTGCCGCAGCGCTGGATATTCCTGTTTCGCAGGTGAATGTCAAAGCGACGACTACCGAGCATTTGGGATTTGTCGGTCGCAAGGAAGGGATAGCCGCTCAGGCGGTTGTCATGATTGGGTAATCAATAGCACCGGAAGGTTGGGTGGATAAAATGTCAGATGTCGCAATGCGCGTGCGTTTCGCTCCGAGTCCGACAGGCCCGTTTCATATCGGCGGCGCCCGGTCGGCTCTGTTTAATTGGTTGTTGGCCCGCAAAACAGGCGGCAAGCTGATTTTGCGGATCGAAGATACCGACTTGGAGCGTTCGAGCCGCGAATCGGAAGAAAATATCAAAAGTGCGCTGAAATGGCTGGGAATCGACTGGGACGAAGGGATTGACGCCGGCGGTGATTATGGTCCGTATCGACAGACCGAACGCCTGCCGATTTACGCCGAGTATACGGAACGTTTATTAGCCAGTGGTAAAGCGTATCGTTGCTATTGCACCGATCAGGAACTTGATGCGGAACGGCAAAAGTTGATGGCAGAAGGACAAACTCCCCGCTATCTCGGAAAATGCCGCCATCTGACGGCGGCCGACGAAGCGACGCTGCTCACGGAAGGGCGCAAACCGACTGTACGGTTCCGGGTGCCGGAAAATCAGGACATTACATTCCAGGATGCAGTTCGCGGGACAGTCAGTTTCGATTCCAACGGCATCGGCGATTATGTAATCGTCAAATCGGACGGGATTCCGGTCTACAATTATGCAGTCGTACTGGATGACGCATTGATGAAAATCACGCATGTCATTCGCGCTGAAGAGCATTTGTCCAACACGCCTCGGCAAATTCTGCTGTATCAGGCGCTGGGCTTGCCATTGCCGATTTTTGGCCATGTATCGTTGATCCTTGGCAAAGATCGCAGCAAGATGAGCAAACGGCATGGTGCGACCTCGGTCGAACAATACAAGGCGCTTGGCTATTTGCCGGAAGCGCTGGTCAACTTTCTGGCGTTGCTCGGTTGGTCGCCGGTTGGTGAGCAGGAGATATTCTCTAGTGATGAACTGATTACACTGTTTTCGCTGGATCATGTGGCGAAAAACCCGGCTGTGTTTGACATTGATAAATTGAACTGGATTAATTCCCAGTATTTGAAGCGGCTTGATCTGGACAGCCTGACGGACATGGCGTTGCCGCATTTGCGTGAAGCAGGACTGATCGAAGCCGAACTGACGGCGGAGCGCAAGGCGTGGGTCACGCAAGTTGTCGGGGCCGTGCGGGACTATATCAGCTTTGCGGCCCAGATTCCCGAGCATGCCGCAGTCTTCTTTCAAGATGACGTAATAATGGAAAATGACGAGACGGCCGAGATTCTGCGCGACCCTGATGTTCCGAGGGTAATGGATGAATTTTTGAACAAGCTGGTCGGCACGGAAACAGTTACCGGCGAACAGGTGCAGGCGGCATTGAAAGCGGTTGGCAAAGAACTGAAACTGGGCGGCAAAAAAGTGTTTATGCCGGTGCGGGTCGCCTTGACCGGCAAGATGCACGGCCCCGAACTGATTGCGTTGATTCCGTTGCTGGGGGTTGCCCGCACGACTGCCCGCATCCGCCGATCTCTGGCGTTAGTTCGGTAACCGAGCGGGAAAAGACGACTTGCAGGCTTAGCTGGAGGAGGACGAGTAGTGGAACTGAGAGTATATAATACCCTGACTCGTGAAAAAGAAGTGTTTCAACCGGTGGAGCCCGGAAAAGTAAAGATATATGTCTGCGGAGTGACGCCTTACAACCACCCGCATATTGGCAACGCCCGGCCATTTATTGTCTGGGATGTCATTCACCGCTATTTTGAACGGCACGGCATGCAGGTGACCCACATCCAGAACTTTACCGATGTCGATGACAAGATCATCGATACGGCGGCAAAAGAAGGTATTGCCTGGGATGCGTTGGCAGGTCGTTATATCGAAGCTTATTTCTCAGTAATGGACAGCCTGAATGTGCGGCGGGTCGACCTATATCCGACCGTGTCCGGGCATATGCAGGAAATACTGGACATGGTGGCCAGACTTATTGAAAAAGGCCATGCTTATGTTGTCGACGGAGACGTCTATTTCAGTGTGCAGAGCTTCGAAAGCTACGGGAAGTTGAGCGGCCGCACCTTGGACGGGATGGAAGCCGGCGCTCGGGTCGAAGTGGATGACCGCAAACGTCATCCGATGGATTTTGCCCTCTGGAAAAGCGCCAAACCGGGCGAGCCGTTCTGGGACAGCCCATGGGGCAAAGGGCGTCCCGGTTGGCATATCGAATGCAGTGCGATGTCTTATAAATATCTGGGCTGCGGCTTTGATTTCCACGGTGGTGGCAGTGATCTGATTTTCCCGCATCATGAAAATGAAGTGGCTCAATCGGAGGCGTTTACCGGCTGTTCGCCGTTTGTCCGCTACTGGGTCCACAATGGCTTTGTCACAGTTAACTCGGAAAAAATGAGCAAATCGCTGGGGAATTTCTTCCTGGTCAAGGATATCCTGGCTCATTTCCGGCCAATGGTGTTGCGGTTCTTCATTCTTTCCACCCATTACCGGAGTCCGCTAGACTTTAGTGATGAACGACTGACAGAAGCGGAAAAAGCTTGGTCCAGATTGGTCACGGCGGTCAAGACTGCCAAAGCCCTGATTGCTCAGACTGGCTTGGCGGTTGGTCCGACAGACGCGGAGCTGGCCAAAGCGGTAACGGTAGCCTGCGACGAATATGAAGCGGCCATGGCTGACGATTTTAATACGGCGCTGGCCATCAGCAGCTTATTTGCCTTGACCAAGACATTGAACGGAGCCTGTCAGGCTGTGTCCCGTGGCGAGGTGAAACCGGACATAGCCGGAATCAAGCGGGCAGTTGACGCATTGATTGACATGACCGGCGCTCTCGGGCTGAATGTCGAGGAGGCGCCGGCGGTCGAGGCGGCGGATGAAAAAATGGTGGCGGCGTTGATGGAGTTGATTCTGGGATTGCGTCAGACTGCCCGGGAACGCAAGGATTGGGCAACAGCAGACTCGATTCGTAATGGGTTGCAGGCGGCAGGGATTGTGGTGGAAGATTCGCCGCAAGGTCCCCGCTGGAAACGCAGTTGAAGTTCGTTGACTTTCAAGCCTGTCTGCGACGGGATTTGCTCGACATCGAGCAACGCTTAGCCGGAGCGGCGTCAATCGAAAATCCCGAACAATTGCCGGCGTTGATTCTGGCCTATGTGGGCGATGCGGTTTTTTCCCTTCATTTTCGCACAGCGATGCTGGCGGTGGAAGGCAATAAAGTCCAGGTATTGCACACGTTGTTGGCCCGGATGGCCTCTGCGCCATTTCAGGCCCAGGCATTGCACTGCATCGAGGCGTCGCTGACCGAAGTTGAGTTGGCGGTGGTAAGACGCGGCAGAAATGCCAAGTCACGGGTTCCCCGTAATGCCTCAATCGCCGAGTACCGTTCGAGTACCGCGCTGGAAGCGTTGTTGGGTTACTTGTACCTCAGCCGGCAACAGTCTCGCCTTGAACAAATTTTGCAACAAGTGGCAGGCTCCATGTGCCGCGGTCTGCTGTCCGAATCCGAAGGAGGCGCAAAAGCGTGAAAGTAAAATTGATATCTCATACGCCGGAAGCCGAACGTAAGGTGGCGATGGCGGCCCGGCTCTGCTATTCGGCAATTGGCGCAGCTGAACTGGAAGAGCGCTTATCAGAAAACCAGGTGCAAGCGTTGGTCGAAAAAATTCTGGACATGGGGCATTTCTCTACGCTCGAACATGTCAGCTTCACCTTTGCTGTAGAAGAAGTATCGCGGGTTTTGACCCACCAGCTGGTTCGTCATCGGATAGCATCCTATTCGCAGCAGTCACAACGTTACGTCAAGGAACATGATTTTGAATTCATCGTTCCCCTTTCTGTCGCGGCTAATCCAGCGGCATTGGAAAGGTTCAACAGGTTGATGGAAGAAGTCCGCATAGTGTATGGCGAGTTGACTGCGATGGGCGTGCATCAAGAAGATGCTCGCTATTGCCTGACCAATGCGACGGAAACCAAGATTTTGGTAACCATGAATGCACGAGCTTTGTTCAATTTTTTTGAACTGCGCTGCTGTGCCAGAGCCCAGTGGGAAATAAGAAAATTGGCCGAACTGATGTTGGCGGAAGTGCGCAAGGTCGCACCGGTGTTGTTCAGCAAGGCGGGGCCGACCTGCGTCAGCGGCGGCTATTGTAGAGAGGGGGATTTAAGTTGCGGACGACTCCAAAAAATCCAGGTAATGACAGCGCCCAAGACCCAAAATTGAGTAACCGTGGAAGAGCGCCTCGCCCGGCAGGCAGTCCTGCTCGCAAGACTTCTCCATCCGAGTTCCAGTCTGATCGACCGCGTACGGGGCCAACCCGACCAGATCAAGCAAAACCGGCTTATAAAGGTCGTTCAACCGAATCTCCGCGTTCGTCCGGTCCTTCCCGGGCAGGCGGGAAACCTTTTGAAAAAGGGGAACGGGTCGCGAAGTCTGCTGCTCGTCCAGTTGGCGTAAAACCCGGTTTTTCGCCAAGATCTAAAAGCCCGGCAGCAGCACCGGCCATTAAGGAAATGGATTTCCTTTCCGGGCGTAACCCGGTAATGGAAGCACTGCGTAGCGGACGTCCCATCAGTAAGATTTTTATTTCCGCCGGCGATCACCAGGGCTCAATTCGCGAAATCATTGCCCTGGCTAAAGAAAAAGGAATTCCGGTGCAAACGACGGAAGCGGCTAAACTAGAAGCAATGAGCCTGGGTATTCGCACACAGGGTGTTGTGGCGATGGTTTCTCCGGTTGCCTACTCGTCGATTGATGAAATGGTTGCCTTGGCGGTAGCCCGAGACGAAAAACCATGTCTGGTTTTGCTCGACCAGTTGAAAGATCCGCAGAACCTGGGTGCGGTGCTCCGGACTGTTGATGCGGCAGGCGCTCATGGCGTGTTGATCCCGCAAAGGCGCAGCTGTCAACTTTCAGCGGCAGTCGCCAAGGCTTCAGCCGGTGCGATTGAATATGTGAAGGTGGCCCAAATAGGCAATGTGGCGCAAACACTAGAAGAATTGAAGAAGCAAGGATTTTGGGTTGTCGGCGCTGACCCAGAGCGGGGTGTCGCATTCCAGGAAGTTGACCTGACTGGTCCGGTAGTTATCGTGATCGGCGACGAAGGTGAGGGTATGGCGCACCTGACTCGGGAACGCTGCGACTCTCTGGTGCGAATTCCCATGCGTGGCAAGGTGCAATCACTCAATGCGTCGGTTGCCAGTGCGATTATTCTGTATGAACTAATCCGCCAGCGGGGGTTGTAGTTCAGCGACGCCTTGACTAGCAGAGACTCTCAATATATAATGATTCTCGGAAGTGACGATGTTTCTGATGCCGTGGGCCAGGTTTGCAGCATCTCATGATGGAGGCGATTCAATGCGGTACTGTAATTATGAGGCCCTTACTGACGAAGAGATTGTTTTGGATGCCAAAGATAATGATAATGAAGATGCATTGGTATTTTTAATCAATAAATACCGCAATTTTGTCAGAGCCAAAGCCCGGTCGTATTTTTTGATCGGCGCCGAACGGGAAGATATCATTCAAGAAGGGATGATCGGACTATATAAAGCCATTCGGGATTTTCGCAATGACAAATTGTCTTCATTCCGGGCCTTTGCGGAATTGTGCGTAACACGTCAGATTATCACCGCGATAAAGACTGCTACGCGTCAGAAGCATATTCCGTTAAACTCCTACGTTTCGCTCAACAAGCCGATTTATGATGAAGATTCGGACCGGACACTGCTTGATGTTCTATCGGGCTCCAAAATATCGGACCCGGAAGAACTGGTTATTAGCCGGGAAGAGTTCATTGATATTGAGGAAAAAATGGGCGAGATCCTCAGCGATCTGGAATGGAAAGTACTGATGTCTTATCTGGATGGCAAGTCTTATCAGGAGATTGCCGTGGAATTGACCCGGCATGTCAAATCAATTGACAACGCATTGCAGCGGGTAAAACGAAAATTGGAGCGCTATCTGGACAATCGCGCCGACGATCTGGATATTCGCGGCGTCTACAAGAGTTTGGCTGGTCTGAATAAAGAATTGCAAAATGAATTGCATACGTATGACGACATGAGTGACTGATGATCGATTGCAAACTGGGACGATATCCTGTTGGATATAGGCCCAGTTTTTTTAACAGCTGAAAGGGGATTCGGTAATGGGTGGCGAAAAAATAGAATGTAGGGTTTATAAAACCCAAAAAAGGCAAGGGGGCCATTGGCGATGATTATTCAAAGAATCGTCGAGACCGTCCGGGATGGGCAAAAATCAGCAGAACGCTTGGTATTGTTGGTGGGTAAACCAGGTAGCGGTAAAAGCAAGCTGTTGCGCGAACTTTCTACCATCCGGGGCTGGAAGTATGTTAACTGCAGGACTTTTCTGACGGAAGAACTATTGGAGATGGTTCCCAAAGTCAGGGCCCAAGAAGCAACAGGGCTGATTGCCAAATCGCTAGATGCGCTGGGCGCTGAAGTCATAGTACTGGATGACATGCAGGTCCTGTTTGCCCCGGTATTGCAGGTTGACCCTTTGAATTTGCTGAAGCATCTCGGGCGAAAGTTTTCGGTCGTGGCGGCCTGGCCAGGACAATATGATGGAAACAACCTCACGATTGCGGCAAGTGGCATTCCAGACCCCAAAATTTATGATGCAACAGGATTGACCGTTGTTCAAATTGAATAAGATATCACACGCGTTGTAATTGCCCAAAATGAATGAGGAGGAGTCCATTGTGCCTGAAATTAATACCATTGGCGTGTTAACTGGCGGTGGAGACTGTCCGGGCCTGAATGCGGTAATTCGTGGTGTGGTCCGGTCGGCGCTCGGCAAAGGAATGACAGTCAAAGGAATTCAAAATGGTTTCCAGGGCTTGGTGGAAGACATGGTGGTCACCATGCGCGACAAGGATGTGGCTGGTATTCTTCCGCGTGGTGGTACTATTCTGGGTACGACCAATCGGGATAATCCTTTCCATTATCGTGTAGAAGAGAATGGAAAACACGTTTTTCGCAATATGTCGGACCGTATTCTGGAAAATTTAAAGAGCAATAACATACAGGCGCTGGTGCTAATCGGCGGTGACGGTACGCATGCCGTGGCGCTGGAACTGGGCAAACTCGGAGTGAAAATCATTGGTGTTCCCAAAACGATTGACAACGACATACCTTGTACGGAAAGGACATTTGGTTTTGACTCCGCGGTAGGTGTGGCTAGCTGGGCGCTCGACCGTCTGCACACCACAGCAGAGTCGCATCACCGGGTGATGATTTTGGAAGTGATGGGCCGCTACGCTGGCTGGATAGCTTTGCATGCAGGAATGGCCGGTGGCGCAGATGTGATCTTGATTCCAGAGATTCCTTATAGTATGGATGTGATTGTTCGCAAAGTCTGTGACCGGGTCGATAGGGGCAAGCGGTTCAGTATTATCGTGGTGGCGGAAGGCGCGTTGCCGCATGGCGGCGAGATGACTGTCAAACGGATTGTCGAAGATAGTCCGGAAAAAATTCGTTTAGGTGGAGTTGGCGAGAAGTTGGCAATGGTGATCGAGCAACGCACGGAGATTGAGTCGCGGTGTACCGTTTTGGGCCACCTGCAACGCGGCGGAACACCGACGGCGTATGACAGGATTTTGGCAACCCGCTACGGAGTAGCAGCGGTCGATTGTATTATGCGTGGCGAGTTTGGCCGGATGGTTGCCCTGCAAAAAAATCAAATCACATCTGTGCCCATTGAGGATGTAGTCGGAAAACCGCACAATGTGCCGCAGGATGACCAGTTGGTCCTGGCTGGGCGAGCAATTGGCGTTTGTTTCGGCGATGAATAGATCTGAAAAATCTAGCTGTGGAGAAGCTGAATAAAGAAATACTTGGAGGAATCAAAATGACAGTTATGATTGGCCAAAAAGCACCAGATTTTTGTATGGAAACAACCCAAAACCTGGAGACATTGGAGCATAAAGCAAAACTTTCCGATTATCTGGGCAAATGGTTGATTCTGTTTTTCTATCCACTGGATTTTACGTTTGTCTGCCCGACGGAAATTCGCGGCTTTAATTCCCGCTTGGCTGAATTTGCCGAATTGAATACCGAAATATTGGGCGTCAGCACCGATAGCGTTTTTTGCCATCGCGCTTGGATTAAAACCTCTGTAGCCGATGGCGGGCTTGGCGGACTCAAATACCCACTGGCGGCTGATATGACAAAACAGGTGTCGCGTGACTATGGCGTCTTGCTTGAAGATAAAGGCGTGGCATTGCGGGGCTTATTCATCATTGATCCGGAAGGAATTTTGCGTTACCAGGTGATTTGCGACCTGAATGTTGGCCGCAGTATCGATGAAACGCTGCGGGTTCTTCAGGCGTTACAATCTGGCGGGCTATGTCCGATGGAGTGGCATCCGGGTGATCAGACGCTCTGATTGACATCCCTGTGTTGCCGGCGGTTCGGTTTTTTTGGCTGCTGCCTGTAACGATGGGCGGCAGCCAATTGCATTTTGCCCAATATATATGATTTTGATTGCGGAGGTGCCTCATGTATCGGTCTTTGGAAGAAATCAACACGGCTGCCAAACAACAATATGCAGTGAAAATTGCGGTTGCAGCGGCAGCGGATCTGGATGTATTGACGGCGGTGAATGATGCGAAACTTGCTGGGATTGCCGATGCCATCTTGGTCGGAGATGTCGCTGAGATTCGCAAGAACTGCGAACAGCTGGGGATCAATGCTGGCTTGTTTGAACTCGAAAACGAACCTGATCCTCGTTTGGCGGCGCGACGTGCAGCTGCGTTAGTCAAACAGGGCAGCGCCCAAGTCTTGATGAAGGGATTGGTGGGTACTGCTGATTTTATGCGTGCGGTATTGGATAAAACCGAAGGACTGGGAACAGGCCGCCTGCTTTCACATGTTGTGGCCTTTGAACCTGCCGGTTACAACCGCCTGTTGCTGCTGACGGATGCCGCAATCAACATTGCACCTGATCTTGCACAAAAAGTGCAGATTATTGAAAACGCGCTACAAGTATCTCGCGCTCTTGGCAACGAAGACACTAAGGTTGCCATGTTGGCTGCTGTGGAAACGGTAACCGCGTCGATGAAGGCGACCGAGGATGCTGCGATGATCGCCAAAATGTCCGAACGGGGGCAAATCAAAGGTTGTCGCATCGATGGCCCATTGGCACTTGACAATGCAGTCTCGCTGGCTGCGGCCCATCACAAGGGGATTGGCGGCGACGTGGCAGGTCAAGCAGATTTGCTGGTAGTTCCCAACATTGAAGCCGGTAATGTACTATATAAATCGCTGGTGTATTTTGCGAATGTTCCGCTGGCCGGTATCGTTGTTGGTGCGTCTGCGCCAGTTGTGTTGACTTCCCGCGCCGATAGTCCGTCCACCAAGCTCAACTCTATTGCACTGGCGGTCGTGGTGTCCGCAGCTGTTCGCTGAAAATGCAGGCTCAACGCTTTTCCTTTTGCCCTAAATGCGGTGGGCGATTGAACTACCACAAAGTAAATGAACGTGAGCGTTTAAAATGCCAACAGTGCGGCTACGTTTTTTATGAGAATCCGATTGTCGGCGTAGCGGTGATTGTGAGGGATAAGAGCGGCGCCGTTTTGCTCGGACGGCGGGCGTCGGATGCTAGCTACCCCGGCTTATGGTGCATTCCCTGTGGTTATGTTGAATATGAGGAAGATGTCCGGGCGGCGGCCAGCCGCGAATTTTATGAAGAAACCGGCTTGCGGGTGGAATTGGGCAAAGTCTTTACGGTCCTGTCGAACTTTCACAACCCCGAAGTCCACACTGTCGGCATTTGGTTTTTGGCTGAAATTATCGGTGGTAACGCTAATGCCGGGGACGATTTGGCAGAGCTTGGTTGGTTTGCGCCGGATAACCCGCCATCGCTGGCATTTCCGACCGATCGGGAAGTTTTAGCGCAGCTGGCGAAATAACTTGGAAGAAACTTGCCGGAGAGTTTTAATTGGTGTATAATTTCGCATGTTGCGGATTGCGTGGCAGGAGGAGAAATCGATTTTGCAGGACATAATCATCGCTATAGTGATTGGCATCGTTGAAGGGATTACAGAGTTTTTGCCTGTTTCTTCCACCGGTCACATGATTTTAGTAGAAGATTTTCTGGGCTTTCACGGTGAAGCGGCTTCTGTGTTCACTGTCTTTATCCAATTGGGCGCCATTTTATCGGTCGGTTTTCTCTATCGTGAAAAGTACCTGAAACTAATGCGACCAGCGACTTGGTTCCGCAGGCCAGAAGGGTTGTCGGTATGGCATGTCGCAGCTGGCATCGTACCGGTTGGGCTGATTGGTTTTCTAGCACATGGAATGATCAAGCGGCATCTGTTCTCGTCATTTACTGTGATTATCGGCCTGGTGCTTGGTGCCTTGTTGATGTTGGCGGCAGAAAAATGCAACCGCTGTCCGGAAACAACCGATGTTGAACAAATGACACTCAAGCAGGCATTCTATGTTGGCCTATTTCAGATTCTATCCCTTTGGCCGGGCTTTTCCCGTTCAGGCTCAACGATTTCAGGGGGTATTTTCTTCGGCCTCGATCGCAAAACAGCAGCCGATTTCTCTTTTATTATCGCTTTGCCACTGATGACCATGGCCTGCATATATGATCTGGCTAAAAATTGGGCGCGCTTATCGGCCACTGATTTTCAGATGATTGCCATTGGTTTTGTCGTCTCTTTCATCGTTGCTTACTACTCAGTAATTTGGTTTTTGAAGTTTCTTAACAAGTCAACACTGGCGTCCTTCGCCTATTACCGGATTGTGTTGGCAGGATTTTCGTATTACTATTTTTTTTGGCATTGACATAACGAAAATCCTGCTGTATAATTCTCTTTGTCACTGAAATAGTATCTAGTGTTTGCTGGCGTAGCTCAACGGCAGAGCAGCGGTTTTGTAAACCGCAGGTTGCGGGTTCGATTCCCATCGCCAGCTCCATCAGCACAAATATGGAGGGGTTCCCGAGTGGCTAAAGGGAGCAGACTGTAAATCTGCCGGCTTCGCCTTCGCTGGTTCGAATCCAGCCCCCTCCACCATTACCTTAATAGATTCCGTCTTAGTAGATATCCCGGTTAACATCGCGGGGTGGAGCAGCTGGCAGCTCGTCGGGCTCATAACCCGAAGGTCGCAGGTTCAAATCCTGCCCCCGCAACCACATTAATAATGCTGATGTAGCTCAGTCGGTAGAGCGTATCCTTGGTAAGGATAAGGTCACCGGTTCAACCCCGGTCATCAGCTCCAGTTTTATAAATACTTGGCGGCGTAGCTCAGTTGGCTAGAGCAATCGGTTCATACCCGATGTGTCCGCGGTTCAAATCCGTGCGCCGCCACCAAAAATTCTCACGGGACTCCTTGTTGGAGTTTTTTCTTTTTGGCAGGAAGATTGTAGTTATGATAGAATATCTTCATAAGTGTCCCGATGCAAAAAAACAACAGCTTCGAAAGGGGATATTAACGAATGGGCAAAAAGAAGTTTGAGAGGACAAAACCGCACGTAAATATTGGCACAATTGGTCACGTCGACCATGGCAAGACCTCGCTGACCGCGGCGATTACGATGGTGCTTGCGAAAGCGGGCGGAGCGGATTATGTAGCGTATGATATGATCGACAAAGCGCCGGAAGAGCGGGCGCGTGGAATCACAATCAATACGGCGCACGTGGAATACGAAACCGTGAACCGTCACTATGCACACGTTGACTGCCCAGGTCACGCCGACTATGTCAAGAACATGATCACCGGCGCCGCGCAGATGGACGGAGCGATTCTGGTCGTAAGCGCAGCGGACGGCCCGATGCCGCAGACCCGGGAACACATTTTGCTGTCGCGTCAGGTCGGCGTACCGGCGATGGTCGTATTCCTGAACAAAGCGGACATGGTTGATGATCAGGAACTGATGGAACTAGTCGAAATGGAAGTGCGGGAACTGCTTTCGAGCTATGATTTCCCTGGCGATGAAATACCTTTCGTATCGGGCTCGGCGCTGAAAATGCTCGAGTGCGGTTGTGGCAAGAAAGAATGCCAATGGTGCGGCAAAGTTCATGAGCTGATGGCGCAAGTCGACAGCTACATTCCGACACCGGAGCGCGCTGTAGACAAACCCTTCCTGATGCCGGTCGAAGACGTATTCACGATCACCGGCCGCGGCACGGTGGCAACGGGACGCGTTGAGCGTGGCGTGGTCAAAGTGGGCGATACGGTAGAAATCGTCGGCCTGATGGAAAAACCGCGTTCGACCGTATGCACAGGCGTAGAAATGTTCCGCAAGCTGCTTGACCAGGCGATGGCAGGCGACAACATCGGCGCGTTGCTGCGCGGCGTTGAGCGTAAAGACGTGGAGCGGGGCCAAGTATTGGCGAAGCCGGCTTCGATCAAACCGCACACGAAGTTCAAAGGCGAAGTGTACATCCTGACCAAAGAAGAGGGTGGACGACACACCCCGTTTTTCAACGGCTACCGGCCGCAATTCTACTTCCGGACCACCGACGTGACGGGCGTGGCTCATCTGCCGGAAGGCACCGAGATGGTAATGCCTGGCGACAACATCCAGATGAATATCGAATTGATTACGACGATCGCGATTGAAGAAGGGTTGCGTTTTGCGATCCGCGAAGGCGGCCGTACTGTTGGCGCCGGCGTTGTTACTGCGATCAACGACTAACACCTGTGCGATAGGGGTGTGAAATCACACCCCTATCCATATTGATTGCGACATAGTGAACAACTGCGATGAGACGGGAGGTTGCCGGCAGCTTCGCCGGGGAATTTCCGTAGAGCAAGTCCGTTCCTGAAACTGGACGATGAGGAGGAATAATAAGTGGCAAGACAACAAAAAATCAGAATCCGCTTAAAAGCGTATGACCACAAGGCTTTGGATCAAAGCGCGGTCAAAATTGTAGAAACCGCAAAGCGCACTGGCGCTTTGGTATCGGGACCGATTCCGTTGCCGACCGAAAAGAACATCTTTACGATTCTGCGGTCGCCGCATGTCAATAAAGATTCCCGTGAACAATTCGAAATGCGTACGCACAAGCGTTTAATTGATATTCTCGAGCCGACGCCCAAGACTGTCGACGCGCTCATGCGCCTTGATTTGCCTGCTGGCGTTGATATCGAAATCAAGCTATAAAGGGGGGTGGCAATCGTGGCTAAAGGCCTTTTGGGAAAGAAAATTGGCATGACTCAAATTTTTGCAAGTGATGGCAAGGTAGTTCCGGTTACCGTAGTTGAAGCCAGCCCCAATGTGATTACACAGGTAAAGAGCATGGAGAGCGACGGGTACAACGCGCTGCAAATAGGGGCTGGCGTTGTTAAAGATAAAAAGGTTACCAGTCAAATGAAGGGGCATTTTGCGAAAGCGAATGTAAAACCTGTCCGATTCCTTCGGGAAGTCCGCTTGACCAGCGCTCCGGAGATGAAAGTCGGCGATAAGCTTTCGGTGGATATTTTTGCTGAAGGTGAGATCATTGACGTGGTCGGCACTTCCAAAGGTAAAGGGTTTGCCGGTACGATCAAACGTCATAATTTCTCCCGTGGACCCATGGGACATGGCTCCAAATCGCATCGCGAACCGGGTTCGATGGGCCCGCGAATCAGCGGCGGCGGCGGGAAAGTGTTCAAAGGGAAAAAACTTCCAGGCCGTATGGGCGGTGAACAAGTTACGGTTCAGCGCCTGACAGTGGTGCGAGTGGACGCCGAGCGAAATTTGCTCTTGATCAAGGGTGCGATTCCCGGCCCCAAGAATAGCCCGGTGCTCATCAGAAACACGGTGAAACCGCCGAAACCTGTCACTGTGAAGGCTGGAAAATAGAGTCAATCACCCTTGTTTGGAAAGGAGGATATAATTCATGCCAAAAGTAGCCCTGTATAATGTTTCAGGACAACAAACCGGTGAAATTGATTTGAATGATTGGGTTTTTGGCTGTGAAGTCAATGCCGCAGTTCTGCATCAGGCTGTGACTATGCAGTTGAACAACCAACGTCAAGGCAATGCCCAGACAAAGACCCGCGCGAATGTTCGGGGGGGCGGCAGAAAGCCGTGGAAACAAAAAGGGACGGGCCGTGCCCGGGCCGGAACCATTCGTTCTCCCCTCTGGGTAGGTGGTGGTGTGGTTTTTGGACCACATCCGCGCAAATATACCATTGCCATGCCGCGCAAGGTGCGCCGACTGGCGTTGCGCTCCGCGCTCACTTCCAAAGTAAACGCGGGTGAGCTGCTGGTGCTTGAAGACCTGAATTTTGCGGAAATCAAAACCAAAAACATGGTTCAATTTCTTGACGGATTCAAGGCAGGCGAAGGCAAGTCTCTGGTGGTAACGGCGGAGCAGAATGAAGTTGTTGAAAAGTCCGCAGGCAACATTCCCGGCGTGACGACAATCACATCACTCGGCATTAATGTCTATGATATCCTGAACCACCAACGTGTTTTTGTGACAAGAGATGCCATCGCCAAGATTGAGGAGGTGCTGGCATAATGACAAATTTGCGCGATGTTTTGATTCGGCCGTTGATTACGGAGAAAACCAATGCGGGCATGCAAGAAAACAAGTACACTTTCATTGTTCCCTTGAATGCTAACAAAGTGGAGATCCGTCAAGCTGTCGAAGCCGTTTTTAAAGTCAAAGTAATGGACGTCAATACCGTCCGTGTGATGGGGAAAATCAAACGCATGGGAAAACACTCCGGCAAACGCCCGGACGTCAAAAAAGCCATCGTCAAAGTATCCCCTGGACAGCGCATTGAATTCTTTGAAGGAGTCTAAGCCTTCGGGCGGTTGATGAGGAGGATCACTCATGGCAGTAAAGAGTTTTAAACCCTATGCGCCCGGCAGAAGAACAATGACGGTATCGAGTTTCGATGAAATTACGGCAAGCAAGCCGGAAAAATCGTTGACAGAAATCGTTCGGAGATCGGGCGGGAGAAACAACCAGGGTCGCCTGACAGTTCGCCATCAGGGGGGCGGTCACAAACGGCTCTACCGGATTATTGATTTCAAACGGATTAAAGATGGTGTGCCTGCCACGGTTGCGACCATCGAATATGATCCCAACCGGTCTGCCCGGATTGCTCTGCTATTCTATGCAGATGGCGAAAAGCGTTATATTTTGGCTCCCGAAGGATTGAAAGTCGGCGATAAGCTGATGAGCGGTCCGGAAGCCGACATCAAGGTCGGAAACGCACTACCGCTTCGGAACATCCCTGTCGGTACTTTGGTCCACAACATTGAGCTGAAAATCGGCAAGGGTGCCCAAATGGTTCGTTCCGCCGGGACTTCGGCCCAATTGATGGCAAAAGAAAACGAACAGGCGCTGTTGCGTCTCCCTTCCGGTGAAGTCCGGAAGGTTCATGTGAACTGCCGTGCAAGCATCGGACTGGTTGGCAACCATGAACACGAAAACATTACCATTGGCAAAGCGGGACGGTCCCGTTGGCTGGGTATCCGGTCCGCGAACCGCGGCGTTGCAATGAATCCTTGCGATCACCCGCATGGTGGTGGCGAAGGCCGTTCACCGGTCGGACGCAAGAACCCGGTTACCAAGTGGGGTAAATGCGCGATGGGGACCAAGACCCGTTCGAAGAAGAAAGCTTCGGAGAAACTCATTGTCAGCCATCGTACGAAATAACGGGGGGAATGTCCATAGGGAATCGCTCGACCGATAAAAACTACGATACCCTGCCGTTCGAGGCGCTTGTCGCTCCGCTCAAAAAAGCTACCCTGACCGGTGAAGG